>QIAK01000514.1 GCA_003225515.1 Acidobacteriota bacterium
TCCACCGAGATCCGTTCCAGTTTGACAGCCGTGGATGTAGAGGATGACATGTGTACCCTAAATACTGATTGCTGGAGCCGGCCCGCTAAAGATTGATTGCTGACTTCCGCACTTCTCCGATTGTGGACAGCGGATCCCGTGCGCCCGTCTTCTCGGCAATCCACTTCTTCTCGTTGTTGATGATGTCAAGCAACAGCTTCTTGTCTGCGGCCGATGGCATGTACTCTTTCAAATGCTCTTCGTAGGCGCGGTCGTCAAGCGCTTCGCCTGTCTGCGCGTGAAACTTCTGCCCGGCCCATTTTCCAATGGCGCGATTGAACTTAATGTTCGGGGCATACAGCTTCGGCTCGCCCGCCTTCAGGGCGCCATTGAAGCGTTCGATCAGTCCGGCGACTTCATCGCGATAAAGGGTGCGATTGTAATCGTTCAAATCGTCGAGGTCCGGAGGATTGTCGTTCTTGGGCTCGTCATAACGGCCCTTCACGCCCCAGACATAGGCCCAATGCGCCGATGAAGAATGATCGGTGCCGAACAGATCATACGAACTCGAAATCCACTTATTGAGGTATTTTTGTATCAACCAGCCCGGGATCACACCCGCCTCCACAATCCGCCGCAGCCCATCATTGCCGGTGCCCATGTGAAAGGCCTCTTCGCGGAGCATGTATGACATGGAGCGACCCAGCGGAGCGAACGCTGAATATTTCAGCATCTGCAACTGGAACTTCCCATCGCGATCGACGAAATCGGTGTATGTAAAAAAGTCCATCCAGTTGTCGACGTCGACGTTGAACGCGCCCAAAAGGCGCTTGTTCTCAAATGCCCGACGCTCCAACATTTTTTGGGCCTCAACCTTACCTGAGTATCCAAAGTGATCGACCAGCAACGCGCACATTTGCCAGCCGTGACGCATCTCTTCAATCATCACGCGCGTGATGGCGCGCCGATCCCATTCGGTGGGAGCGTTTTCCAGAAGATTACGCTGCTGCTCCACGCTGGCAAATTCGGTATCACCCTGATAGACGATCATATTCATCAGGGCGTCGCGCATCTGCTGGGTAGGAATCTGACGCAGGTTCTCCCACTTGCGCCGGCCCTTGTATGAGCCAAATTCAATCTCCTCGGTATCGATTGCGCCATAAAGTGTGTCAAAGTGGAAGGCGTCGATGTCTTGCGTGTTCACACCAATATCTTTGCGCCAGTCATTGAACAATCCGATCCAATCACTAAAAGTTCCGATTTTTGCTACTTTCCCAGGCATGATTGCAACCTCATTCCCCACTGCAAATAATTTGATGGCAATTACCAATTCGCATCTCGCCTTAAGTTGCTAGATGCTTTTATCCCATGTTCAACCAAACCGTCTTCAGCTCCGTGTAATGCTCCATGGCGTGTGCTCCGAGCTCGCGGCCAAAACCCGAACTCTTATAGCCGCCGAAGGGCAGCGACGCGTCCATCAATCCATAGGTGTTGATCCACACCGTTCCAGCCTTCAGGCGCCGCGAAACGCTGTGCGCGCGCTTCACGTCCCGCGTCCAGACTGCCGCGGCAAGTCCATATGGATTGTTGTTCGCTTGTCCGATGACCTCATCCACATCCTCAAACGTCAACACAGAAAGCACGGGCCCGAAAATTTCTTCCCTTGCAATTTTCATATCGTTCTTCACGTCTCCGAAAATCGTCGGCTCGATGAAGAATCCTTTACTCCCGTCGATTGCCACGCGATTTCCCCCGGCAACCAGCTTGGCCCCATCTTTCTTCCCTGATTCGATGAATCCAAGCACGGTCTGCATTTGCTCCTGGCTGACGATTGCTCCCAGCCGTGTCTTGGGATCGAGCGGATCGGCCGGACGCATCTTCAAAGCCCGCCCCACTAACTTCTCGGTGAACTCGTCTTTCAACTTGCTTTCAAGAAACAGCCTTGACCCAGCGTTGCAGACTTCGCCCTTGCCATAGAAGATTCCGTTGATCGCGCCTTTCACAGCGCCATCGATGTCGGCATCGCTGAAGACAATATTGGGAGATTTTCCGCCCAGCTCGAGTGTCACACGCTTGAGAGTGTCGGCCGCCCCGCGCATGATCTCTTTCCCCACCGCAGTCGATCCGGTAAATGCGATTTTGTCGATCCCCGGATGCGCAACGATCGCCTTGCCCGTCTCAGGACCGCCAGTAAGAATGTTGACCACTCCCGCGGGAAATCCGGCCTCGATGATAAGTTCCCCTAATTTCAAGGTTGTGAGCGGAGTCTGCTCGGCTGGTTTCAATATGATCGTATTGCCACAGGCGAGCGCAGGTCCGATCTTCCACGATGCCAGCAGCAACGGAAAATTCCACGGAACAAT
>QIAK01000515.1:0-2731 GCA_003225515.1 Acidobacteriota bacterium
GAAGGGGGTTCAGCCAGCCTCGCGCTCTGATTTGATCGCCATCGTGCGCGATCGATTGCCGGAGTACGACATTAACGGCGCGCCGGACAACGCCTGGAACCTGACCATGAAGCCGTCTAGCCTGACCGAGGTGAAGAACCGGGCGGTCACGCAGGCAATTGAGACTATTCGAAACCGTATCGACGCGCTGGGCGTCAGCGAACCGACGATCCAGGAACACGGCCTGGGGGACTACCAGATTCTTGTGCAACTCCCCGGCGTGGACGATCCCGAGCGCGTAAAGTCGCTTATTCAGTCCACCGCGATGCTTGAAATCAAGCAGATGACGGACGGTCCTTATCCCAGTGAGCAAGCAGCTCTGCAGGCCAAGGGCGGTGTCGTGCCTGTGGATTCGATGTTGATGAGTGGCCAGTGCGCCAACGGATCGGAACAGACCTGGTGTTTCGTCTCGCGAACATCGGCCGTCAGCGGCAAGGATTTGCGGAGCGCGGATCCGTCTACCGACCAGAATGGACAGCCGGCCGTGAGTTTCTCGTTGACCGGCGAGGGTGGACAGCGATTTTACACTCGACAAAAAAGTAATGGAAGTAGCCAATATCAAAGAGCCGATTCGAGACCAGGGCTCAATCAGCGGCGGCCGAATGAATGAGCAGCAGGCGAAGGATCTATCGATGGTCCTGCGTTCCGGCGCTCTGCCGGCAAGTATTAAGTACCTGGAAGAGCGCACGGTGGGGCCGTCACTGGGTGCGGATTCGATCCGCTCTGGAGTGATGGCCGCTGTCGTCGGCATGGTGGCCGTGCTCATTTTCATGCTGATCTACTACCGCGGCGCGGGCATTAATGCGGACCTGGCCCTGATCATGAACTTGATCATTTTGCTCGGTTTCCTGGGATGGTCGACGACCGCTGGAGTGAACGTTGCCCTGACCTTGCCGGGAATTGCGGGAGTGATTCTGACGGTCGGCATGGGCGTGGATTCGAATGTGCTGATTTTCGAACGCATCCGGGAAGAGTTGCGCAACGGGAAGACCCCGCCCTCGGCAGTGGACCAGGGCTTCAGCCATGCCTGGATCACGATCGTTGATACGCACGTGACGACCATTGTTTCGGCTGCGATTCTGTTCATCTTTGGTACGGGTCCGGTGAAAGGTTTTGCCACCACGCTGACATTTGGTCTGCTGGCGAACCTGTTTACGGCGGTATTCGTTTCGCGCGCGATATTCGACTGGATTCTCAGCCGGAAGCAGCGCGGGGAAGCGCTAAGCATTTAGAAATTGAGAAATTTAGGAATTGAGAAATTGGGTAATCGGGTTGATCAGTGAACGCAATCACCAAGTGATCCGATCACTCCTCCGGTAATTTCATAGAGAGATAAGGGGCTATATAAACCTGTGGAGTTCTTTCACGACGTCAACATAGATTTTCTCGGCAAGAAGTGGTACTTCCTGGCATTTTCTCTGATTTTTAGCGTTGCAGGCGTGTTTTCCATGTTGTTCTGGCACCACATTCCGTGGGGCGTGGATTTTCGCGGGGGAACGCTGGTGTATGTGAAGTTCTCGCACACGCCTGATCTGGGCGCTATCCGCACCGCGTTAGACCGTGCGGGCTTGCACGACCCAAAAATCCAGCCCTATGACAGGCCGCAGAACAATGAGGTCCTTATCGATCTCGCGGTGCGCGAAACCAGCGAACAGGCTCTCGATCAGGGCAAGCAGAAGATCATCCAAGCCTTGGAACACAACGTTCCTGCCGGTAAGACCGACTTGAATAACGCCAGTGTGCTGACGGTCAAGAATTACATCGTAGACAAAGATCCGCTGCATCTTGGTGCTGACGCCGACCAGAAGTATGGGGCGCAGGCGCAGGCCATCGTGGATTACCGCGACAAGGTCCAGAGCGGGGTCTTAAATTCACTCGACCAGTTGCAAAGCGCTTCGGGGGTTGACCCGAAAGTGGTAGCGTCGATGGCGGATGGGTTCTACCTTTCGGATTTTGGGGTTCGCAACGTAGAAATCGTTGGTCCGCAAGTGGGCGGACAGCTGCGCACCCAGGCGGGGCTGGCCACTCTTTATTCGCTGTTGGGAATGCTGGTCTACCTGGGTTTCCGATTCGAATGGATCTATGGCATCGCCGCGGTGGTTACGGTATTTCACGATACATTGATCACAGTGGGCGCGTTTTCGCTGACCAACACCGATATTTCATTGACCGTGATCGCGGCCATCCTGACCTTGATTGGTTACTCTAATAACGACACGATCGTGGTATTTGATCGCATCCGAGAAAACATTAAACTCATGCGGCGGGAGAAACTGTCAGACATCGTTAACCGCAGTATTAATCAGACCCTGAGTAGAACGATCTTGACAGCGGGCCTTACCTTCCTTACCGTACTCGCACTATTTGTATTTGGCGGCGAGGTGCTTCGCGGATTCAGCCTCGCGCTGGTGATTGGCATCTTAATCGGGACGTATTCGTCAATCGCGATTGCAGCCCCTATTCTGGTTGCATACCAGGACTGGCGAATCGAAAAAGGCAAGCGGACCAATGTGCTGGCCGGCAAAGCTAGGTAAGTTACCCTATGGCGCGAAGGTGATGATTGAGTTAAGGCTTTGGTATGCAGGGACTTAGAAGGGATGCCCTTCGGGATGCGGTCAACCGACAGAATGGGCAAGAAACAGGGAGCAAATAGCGAACAGTCGGTGTCTAAAGTATTCGTAGGGGTCTCATG
>QIAK01000515.1:2760-6747 GCA_003225515.1 Acidobacteriota bacterium
CCTTATCGAATCTGGCGGCAAACTGAAGACAAAGCGTGGGCAGACGTCGATCGTGGCTTTCATAATTGAAGGCATAATCGTTGGAATCATGGTACTGATTCCGCTGATTTTCACCGAAGCGCTGCCTAAAGGTACAACGATGTTCATGTTGGTGGCGCCCCCTCCGCCTCCACCGCCTCCGCCCCCAGCAGCCGCAGTAGTGCAGCACGTGAAGCAGATTCAGACCGACATCGTGAACGGTGAACTGCGCACGCCCACCAAGATTCCTCAAAAAATCAAGATGATCCAAGAGGACGAAGCGCCTCCGGCTATGGCCACGACAGGTGTCGTCGGCGGCGTACCAGGCGGCGTCCCGGGTGGCTCCATGGGCGGCGTAATCGGCAGCGTTTTGAGCAGCACGCCGGTGGCAGCGCCGAAAATGGCGGCTCCGACGCGCGTCCGCGTTTCCTCCGGCGTTTCGACGGGTCTTCTGGTTCGGAAAGTGCCCCCTGTATATCCTCCGCTGGCACGCCAAGCCCGTATTCAGGGAGTGGTAGTTCTGCAGGCGCAGATCAGCAAGGATGGCACCATTCAGAACCTGCAGTTGATCAGCGGGCATCCGATGCTGGCACCGGCCGCGATCGACGCCGTGAAGCAGTGGAAGTACAAGCCCTACCTGCTGAACGGAGAGCCTGTCGAAGTCGATACGCAGGTGCAGGTTAACTTTACCCTCGCCGGGGGCTAAATTCCCGGGCGTGGTGCTTCGCGTTGTTAGTCGTTAGTGTGCATGGCCCTCCCCGTTCCCACCTTGCATCGTGGTGGCCGAGGAGGGGCTTTTCAAAGCCCGGGCGCGGCCGCCATACCACAAATCGTCATCGGGTATGGCCAGCCGGGTTCGTGCATTTGCGGCGAAAACCGAGTGCCGCCAGCAATTAAAAATTCCTGGCTGGCGGTTAGCACCGCAGATCGCATCATAGTTTCTACATTTGGTGTCCAAGTAAAGTAGAGAGTTCCGAGGAGGGAAAAGCAACTCATGTTCGCAACTCACGTAGCAGCAGCCGTTCTCAGTCACGTTCACGTCGCAGCCACCTGGATGGTTCAGGAAGGCGGCGGCGCCATGGCGACCGATCCATTGGGCTTGTGGAAAGCAATGGGATGGGTTGCGAAAACCGTAGTGATCATCCTCTTCATCATGTCGGGTTGGTCGATCGGCGTGATGATCGACCGCTGGATGGCGTATAGCGCCGCCCGCAAGCAATCGCGAGCCTTTGCCCCCGCAGTTGCGGGCGCTCTGCGCGATGGCCGCATCGATGAAGCCATCAAGGTTGCCGAGCGCAACAAGAAGAGCCATCTGGCCAAGGTTGTCACCGCCGGCCTGATGGAATTCAAGGCTCACCAGGATTCCCCGGGCGCAATCCCTGGCGAAACCATTGAAGCCTCCAAGCGCGCTCTGGAACGCACCGAAGCCATCGTCCACGCGGAATTGAAGCGCGGATTGGGCGGCCTGGCCACAATCGGCTCGACCGCTCCCTTCGTGGGACTGTTCGGAACGGTGATGGGCATTCTGAATGCGTTCATCGGCATCAACAACTCGAAGGCCACCGGACTGGCAGCAGTCGCCGGCGGTATCGCGGAAGCGCTGGTTACGACGGCCATCGGGCTGCTCGTCGCCATCCCTGCCGTCATGATGTTTAACTATCTGACCGGTCGCGTGGAAGCGTTCGACGTGGAAATGGACAACTCGTCGAGCGAACTGATTGACTACTTCCTGAAGAGGCGCGGCGACGTTCGCCGTTAACGCCAGCCGGTAAGACGGCTCGGTTAGTTGAGTCCGCCATGAGTTGCTCGTCCGGCGCTGGATTGGTCCAGCGCCGGGCTTCCCAACTTGAAGCGTTCCTCACGACCGGCCGGGCGAAAGCACGGGAGATACAGCTATGGCATTAGCGAAACGAGACGAAGGGGCAAAGGTCAGCTCCGACATCAACGTCACACCGATGGTGGATGTGATGCTGGTTCTACTGATCATCTTCATGGTGGTAACGCCCATGTTGCAGAAGGGCGTCAGCGTGGATATGGCGAAAGTAGATAACCCGACACCGATGGAAGACGCGGACAAGGAAGACGCACTGCTGGTCTCCATTACGCGGGACGGCAAGGTGTATTTCGGGACCGAGCAGATTACCACCGATAATTTGACCACGAAGGTGAAGGATCGCCTCGCCAACAAGCAGGACAAGCGCGTGTATGTGAAAGCCGACATGCGCACCCGGTTTGGCGGCGTGGTGCAGGTTGTGGATAGCGTACGTGCTGCCGGGGTCGATGATCTCGGCTTGCTCACGGATCAGAGAAAGAATGCTCCAAGCGCCCCGCCAGCTCCGGCTGTGACCGGGCAATAGAGGAGAACGACCATGGGAATGGCAGTCGGCCCGAGCGGAGGCCAAAGTGCAAACATTAACGTCACACCGCTCATTGACGTACTGCTGGTGCTGCTGATCATCTTTATGGTGATCTCGCCGGTTACGCCCAAAGGACTGGACGCGCTGGTTCCGCAGCCGCCTCCGCCGAACGCACCCAAGAATACCGCCCCCGACCGCACCATCGTCGTGCAGTTGATCGACCGTGGCGCCGGCCAGGAGCCGGGCGTGAAGATCAACAACGAAGACGCGACCTGGGATAACCTCCAGGGCCGTCTGACGGACATTTACAAGCAGCGCGCGGAGAAGGTTATGTTCGTGAACGTCGCCAACGTGATTGATATTGCCCATGCCGCAGGTGTGGACAAGGTCGGTCTGATCACCGCGAAGATCGAAGCGGGCAGCTGAAACTGCCTGCCGGCAAGTCCGGAGTCCATCTTTCGTCTTGCCCACCGCACGGAAGCGTAGAGCTTCCGTGCAGCCGCGGCTCCGCCGGTTGATGAAACTTGTCAAACCGATGTCTCTAGGCCTAGGATGCTCTGTCGAGGGAGACTCATACTGCAATGAATAAGAATCGCAAACTCATTACGCTGGCGGCGCTTGCGCTGGCGCTCTTCTGCTCTGTGGGTTGCAATAAGCTACGAGCACGCGACCAACTCAACAAGGGCGTGGAATCGTACAAGAACAACCACTACGAACAGGCGATCGATCATTTCCAGCAGGCGATTCAATACGATCCGAGCCTGATCAACGCGCGCATGTATCTGGCGACCGCCTTCGTATCGCAATACATTCCCGGCGTGGACTCGCCCGACAATCTGCGCACAGCGCAGCAAGCGATTGACGAGTATCAGAAAGTCATCGACGCCAATCCCTCGCGCGACCAGAAGGTGAACAGCGCGAAAGGTATTGCCTACCTCTATCTGAATGAAAAGAAGTGGGACGATGCCAAAAAGTACTATCGCATGGCATCGGAGTTGGATCCGAACGATCCCGAGCCTTACTACTCTGTCGGCGTGATCGACTGGACTGCCTGCTACCAGCCGCGCATGGAAAAGCGCGCCGAGCTGGGCATGAAGCCGGAAGAGAATCTGAATCCGAAAAATAAGGACCAGAAAAAAGTCTGCGAAGAGTTGAAGACCAAGAATGCGCCATCGATTCAGGAAGGCATCGACAGCCTGAACAAGGCCATCCAGCTTCGTCCGGACTACGATGACGCCATGGCTTACCTGAACCTGATGTACCGCGAAAAAGGCGATGTGGAGTGCGACGATCTTTCCGCTCGCGCGGAAGATCTGAAGACGGCCGATCATTGGGTGGATGAGACTCTGCGGGTGAAGAAGGCGAAAGCCGACAAAGCCGCGCAAAGCGCAGGCGGCGGCATTGTCGTGGATCAGCCGAAATAGGATTAACCCAAGTAAGATCAGCTAAGGTTTTCAATGGCCTGCTTCGCAATGAAGCAGGCTTTTTGCTGTACGGAGTTATTTTGACTCTGGCAACGTCACACGGCAGATCAGGATGTTTTCTCCGAAAGTGTTCGGCGCTGGGCATCCCAAACTGCGGAGGTCCTGGGAAAGCGCCGGCGCAGAATCAT
>QIAK01000516.1 GCA_003225515.1 Acidobacteriota bacterium
TCAGTGGAGGGAACACCTGAACCACTCCGTGACCGCAAACATAACGCCCAAGCAGAAGGCCGCTCTCGTAGTCAGCGAAGATGACGGAGCCAGGCGGAGCGGACGCGTTCAAGAAAGTCACTGCACTCTTCATCAGTGCTGCGGATTGGTCCTGCGGCTTTATCGGCGGCGGAGGCGCCGGAAAGAAATTGCAAAGCGCGAGGCAGCCGACGATCACAACTGCCTTGAGCCAGGTGCGGGCTGATCCAC
>QIAK01000426.1 GCA_003225515.1 Acidobacteriota bacterium
CGCGGAATCGAGCAGGCGGATTCAGTTACTCTTGATCCTCATAAATGGCTGGCCATGCCCTTCTCGACCGGCCTCTTTCTCACTCGGCATCCCGAGGGACTGCTGCATACGTTTTCAGTCCCGTGCCCGTACTTGCAGAAAACGACAGTGAGCACATTGCCCGACAACCTAAGCATCGGAGCGCAGTGGTCACGCCGTATGAACTCCCTCAAGCTGTGGATGACGCTCAAGGCCCACGGACGGCAGGGCTACCAGGAACTGATCGACCGGCAGATAGAACTGGCACGCGGCTTTGCGGATTGGGCAGCCGCGTCCGAACATTTCGAACTCGCCGCGCCCCAAGTCTTACCGATTCTGAATCTACGCCTGCGAACAGAAGATGTTAGTCCCCAGGATCTCGGCCGGCTGCATGCGGCGATCATTGATGAGGTCAACCATGACGGTCAGCGCTGGATTTCTGGAGGCATTGTCAATGGCCAAAGCGTTATCCGCACGATGATCATCAGCTATTTGAGCGAGAAGCACCATTTGGAAGGCCTGCAGGATGCATTGCAGGCCGCTGCGATCAGAGTATCTCCACTCGCAGAAATAGCGTGAGGTGTTTTAATTCACAATGCTACGAGATCGGAAATTCGGCAACTAAGCGTTCCAGGTGACGTTTCGATATGACCGTGCACGATTTAATCAGCGCTCAGGCGATTGCAACCCCCGATGCGACGGCGATTGTAGCTGGCGATACGCAGCTCTCTTATCGCGAACTGGATTCGCGTGCTAACCGATTAGCCCATTTGTTGCGTGCTTCGGGAGTCGGAAAAGAAGTCCCTGTCGGCGTCTGCATGGGGCGTTCCGCGGGCCTGGTGATCGGGGCACTCGGCATTTTGAAAGCCGGGGGAGCCTATGTTGCGCTGGATCCGAGTTACCCCGCAAACCGGTTGGCTATGCTCTTAGAGGACTCCGGAGCTCAACTATTGCTTACGCAGCCTGAGGTTGCCGAACGAGTTCCGGTCGGCCCCTGGGAAACGATCGTTCTAGATGACGAGGGCGCCTTAACTTTCGGCCGTTCGGAAGCCACTTTCACAAGCGACACCACGGCCGAGAATCTGGCCTACATTGTATTTACCTCTGGCTCGACCGGTCGACCGAAGGGCGTGCAGGTTACACATGCGAACCTGCTCAATCTCATTCACTGGCACCAGCGTGCTTTCAACATCGCTCCTGCGGATAAGGCAACGATGCACGCCAGTCCTGGATTTGATGCTTCGGTGTGGGAACTTTGGCCTTACCTTGCTACAGGCGCAAGTGTGCACATCATCAATGAGAACGTAAGAACCGCTCCCGAATTACTTCGTGATTGGATGGTTACTCACGGCATCACGATCAGCTTTCTTCCAACCGCACTTGCAGAGGCGATGATCGAGTTGTCCTGGCCACAGCACACTGCTCTTCGAATATTGCTCACAGGCGCCGACACCCTTCGCCGCCGTCCTCCAATTGGATTGCCTTTTAGCTTTGTGAACAACTATGGTCCAACTGAGTGTACGGTTGTGGCCACGTCGGGAACGGTGGAACCTGGAAGTCAGGCTGGGGGATTGCCCTCCATTGGGCACCCAATAACGAACGCTCACGTCTACGTTGTGGACGATCAACAAAAAATTGTTGCCCCAGGTGCTCCAGGCGAATTGCTGATCGGGGGAGCGGGAGTGTCTCGCGGCTACCGGAATCTTCCTGAATTGACGGATGAAAAATTTGTGCTCGATCCATTCAGCGATACACCAGGAGCTCTCGCCTATAGGACGGGTGACTTGGGCCGCATAATGCCCAATGGCGAAATCGCATTTATGGGACGAGTTGACGACCAGATCAAGATTCGGGGCTACCGGATTGAGCCCGATGAAATCGCTGCCGTGCTTCACAGCCATCCCGCGATCAAGGCATGCTGTGTTTCGACTTACCACGATGTTTCCGATGAGGTACACCTCGTGGCTTATATCGTTCTGGCTACAAATGCACGCCCGACGCGAGCAGAATTGCAGGGCTTTCTCGGTGAATACCTTCCCGATTACATGATCCCATCGACCTTCGTGAAGTTGGAGGAACTGCGGGTGTCGCCGAGTGGAAAATTGGATCGAGCCGCGCTTCCCAGACCGACGGCTACGAACGTTCTTGAGGACGATTCATTTGAGGATCCAGAGTCTCCGATTGAGGAGTGCCTATCCGGCATTCTTACGGCTCTTCTTGGAGTGACTCGCGTGGGCCGGGACGAAAACTTCTTTAACCTCGGAGGTCATTCATTAATGGGCGCACAAATAGTCGCGAGGATCCAAGAGACATTCGGAGTAGAACTCTCATTGCGCAGCATTTTTGATCATCCTACGTTGCGGGGAATGGCCGGTGAAATCGAGGCGCTGATTCACGCAAGACTCGCTGCAATGAGCGACGATGAGGCTCGTCAGCTGCTGGCAGCACAGGATGGACTGCGCGCATGAATACCGCGGCCGAACCTGGCAATGCTGCTGTTTCTATACCGATGCAATCTGAAATTACGCAACGTTGGTTCAGTTCATGCTGCAAGCCACGGGATTATCGGATGTTAAGCGTGACCTGCTAAGCCGGTACATGCGAGGAGTTGCTTCCTCCAAAGTCGGGACAATTCGCCGCCGGCCTGCAGGGAGCGCTGCGCCCCTCTCCATGTCGCAGGCTGAGTTGTATCATCGTGAACTGCGCCTCCATGGTATCCCGCCCCTCCATAACGAATGCGTTAATCTCCGAATGCTTGGCCATTTGGATATCGTCGCTTTAGAAAAAAGCTTCAATGAAACTATCAAGCGCCACGAATTATGGCGCACAACTGTCGAAACCCATGGCGGACAGCCGGTACAAATCATTCATCCTGCAATGCCCGTGGAGTTAACTCCAGTTGATCTGCAGGGAGTCCCCGAGGCCGGGCGCGAAGAAGTTTGTTCTCGCCTTGTAAGCGCCGATGTGTGCCGGCCATTCGATGTACGCGGCGGTGCATTGATTAGGCCCAAGTTGATACGAATGAACGAGACGGAGCACCGGCTCTTTCTTACAGCGCATCAAATGGTTTTGGACGGGGTCTCCGCGTATCAGATTTTTCCCTCGGAACTGGCGACGTTCTATAAAGGCTTTTCATCCGGAAAATCTGTGAGTCTTCCAGAACCGAAGGTTCAGTATGCGGATTTTGCCTATTGGCAAAATGAGTCGCTGAATGGAACAGCCACAAGCCAAATAAGTTACTGGCGTCAGCAATTAGCCAGCGAAACGCCAATCGCTTCGTTCCCGTTGAAAGCGCAGCCTATCAGAGGCACATTTTACGGAACTATCAAGAAATTCTCGTTCCCAAAAACCCTGAGCGAAGGCATTAAAGAATTTGCTCGTCAAATGGGTACGACTGTTTTTCTCGTTCTGCTAACGGGAGTTGCTACTCTTCTGCGCCAGCATACGAACCAGGAAGAGATCGTTGTCGGAACATTGTCTCCATCCGGACGGAAGCGCAGCGAGGTTATGGGACTGTTGGGATATTTCCTGAATCCGGTGATTTTAAAATTCACTATCAAGAAAGGTACGACGTTTCGAGAACTCTTGTCGCAGGCGCAAGGTGTCCTGTTGGATGCTATGTGCCATGACGATGTTCCAATCGAACGCGTGGCCCGTGAACTCGGGCACGCGGACGAATCGAGTCCGAGCCCGTTTTTCTCAACCGTAGTTTCTCTGCAACCTCCGACACCGAATCTGGAGTTACCCTGGTCGGTGACAACTATGGACGTTGAAAACGGGGGTTCTCCATGGGAGACTTATTTTTCCTTTATAGAAAAGCCCGAGGGTTTCATTGGCCGCGTTCAATACAATTCAGATCTGTTTGACGAAGCAGCCATTGAATGTGCGCTGCATGATTTGCAAAACTTATTACAGGTGCATTGCCTGGAAGCAGTCGTTTGAGGAGTGCGCAAAAAGGGTGCATGGCAATTAATGTCGGACCAGACCAACTTATCTGACGCCAAACGAAGCCTCCTCGCAAAATATCTTCGCGGTGAGATGGCCCGTGCGCCGGAAAATCGCAGTCGCATAGTGGCTCGTCCTACCAGCGATGTTGCGCCGCTTTCGCTCTCGCAGCAGCAAGTATGGCTGCATCATCACATTGCCCCCGACGACGCTCCTGTTTACAACGAGACACTCACGATTCATCGAAGTGGGCCGTTACACGTGCGGGCGATCGAGCGCACCTTCGCTGAGATTATCCGGCGTCACGAAATTTGGCGCACGACCTTCGAAATGATCGAAGGCCGACCCGTGCAGATCATTCATCCCCCTGAGACCGATTTCACGCTGAGGCTCATCCATCTGAATGGTCTTCCAGAAGCTACGCGCGAGCATGAAGCTGTTCGCTTGGCCCGCGAACAGGCAGTCCGGCCCTTCGACCTAAGTACCGGCCCTCTGATGCGTGCATTATTAGTGAAGTTAGCCGAGGACCAGCATCGCTTGTTCTTGACGTTTCATCAGCTGATTTTTGATGGGGTGACGGCGTATCGGGTTTTTCTTCCGGAACTGGCCGCAATCTATCAGGCTTTTTCGGAGAACAAACCGTCGCCACTTCCCGAGCCGCGCATTCAATATGCCGACTACGCATGCTGGCAACAGGATCTCGTTGATGAAGAGTCAATCGCGACCCAGAGAAATTACTGGCAGACGAAGCTCGCGGGGGAGTTGCCTGTATTGGACTGGCCAAGCGACCGACCTCGGCCATCCGTACAGAGCTACCGGGGCGAGATTCAGCGGGCGGCCTTTTCGAGAGACCTTGCGCGGAAGTTAAGAGTGCTCAGCCAAAGAGAGGGAGCCTCGCTGTTCATGATCCTGGTAGCGGGGCTCAGCGCTTTGTTATATAGGTATACGGGCCAGCAAGATATTCTTCTGGGCGCACCCACCGCGGGCCGCAAGCTTGCTGAGGTGCAAGGAATGCTGGGCTACTTCTTGAATGTTTTGCCGCTGCGCATCGATCTCACGGGGAACCCAAGTTTTCGAGAGCTTTTGAGGCGAGTACGAGAAACTATACTCGAAGCCTTATCCAATCAAGACGTGCCTTTTGCCCAGCTAATCGAAAAACTTGCGCCCAGGCTCGATCCCAGCCGCAACCCACTCTTCCAGATCGCGATTTCTCTGGAGCCTCCAGTTGCGGTTACGGATGTGGGATGGAGCGCTACACAATCTGATATTCCAACAGGCGCTTCGAAGCTGGATCTCTATATCGATCTCGATGAGACGCGGGACAGTATTGTAGGGCCTGTGACTTATAATCCCGACCTCTTCGAAGACAGCACCATCCGCAGCATGATCGCGCATTGGCGAATGCTCCTGGAGAGTGCCGCCGACGATCCCGAGTGCCGTCTCTCAGAGCTGCCGATTCTTACGGCGGATGAGAAACGCACAATTTTATATTCCTGGAATCAGACGACAGCGGATTTTCCGAGAGAGAAATGTATTCACCAGATTTTCGACGCGCAGTGTGAATTGACTCCAGACGCAGTAGCAGTGCGAGACCAAAACAAGAAATATTCTTTCCGGCAATTGCGAGAACGCAGCAACTCCGTCGCCCACTATCTTCGGAATAGAGGTGCGGGGCCGGGCTCCAGGATTGCATTGCACCTGGAACCATCTGTTGAAACTGTGGTCGGCCTACTCGGTATTCTTAAAACTGGCGCCGCCTACGTGCCGTTGGACGCCTCTTACCCAACCGAGTGGATCAATTTTGTGCTCCAGGATTCTGGAGTAGCGTTCGTCCTCACGCAGGAAAAACTGGCGGGCAAGCTCCCTTCCCACCAGGCAAAAACAGTATGCCTCGATCGTGTGAATATGATGTCCGAACTTGCTTCGGACGATCCAGGCTGCATGATTCAACCAGATCAAGCGGCGTATGTGTTGTACACGTCGGGATCGACGGGAAGGCCGAAGGGGGTGGAAGGAACGCACCGCGGGTGTTTGAACCGACTGGCCTGGATGTGGCAGAGATATCCTTTCCAGCCGGGAGAAGTCTGCTGCCAGAAAACCAATCTCGGATTTGTGGATTCTGTAGCCGAGATCTTTGGCCCGTTGCTGGCCGGCGTCCCGAACGTGATCATTCCCTCGGAAACTCTGCGCGATCCCGAAGCCCTGCTGCAAACCCTGGCCGAGGAAGGGGTCACTCGAATCGTATTGGTGCCTTCGCTGTTGCGCATGCTGCTGGAGCATGCTCCGCAATTGCAGGCGCGGGTGCCGCGGCTGCAACTCTGGTGCTGCAGTGGCGAGGTGCTG
>QIAK01000517.1:0-2621 GCA_003225515.1 Acidobacteriota bacterium
CGTCGTAATCCATGGGACTGCTGTTGCCCATGGTGTCGAAGCTATCGCCATATTCATTGAGGGTACATCCGCTGGCGGCGTACACCACAGTTCCGCAGTCCAATGAGTGCGAGTGATAAAGGCCAAGCGCATGGCCAAGCTCGTGCGAGACGACCTTTATCTGAACCACTCCATTCACCCATGAAGTTGAGGGCGTGCCTCCGATGTAGCTATAGCCCCACCAAACACAGGCGGTAGTCGAGGGGAAAGCAATAAGGAAGTGATTGTAATTGGAAAGCGCGTAACCGCTGTTCTGCGCCGCTTGTTCCGCGTAGCTGGCGATTGTGTCAACGTTGCAACTCGTGCTCGACAGCGAGAGAGTGTACCACCCTGCAACGTCTCCCGTGAGCCAGGTCTGCTGGAAAGAATTCTCCATCCAAAAGCCGCTGGTCTGGTTGAATACTGCATCCTGCACTGAAGCTACTGTGTACGGCTGAACTGGGTTGTCCTGGAAATTCACCAGCATCACCAGCGTGCTCTGCGCTCCGAAGGTGTTCGCCAACGGCGCTGCTTGCACCACCTGGAAGCTGCTGGTGCTGGTTCCCGAACTGAGAGCCAGGGCGCTTCCGATTCGCGTTCCGT
Organism: Acidobacteriota bacterium; assembly: GCA_003225515.1. Taxonomy (GTDB): domain Bacteria; phylum Acidobacteriota; class Terriglobia; order Terriglobales; family Acidobacteriaceae; genus Sulfotelmatobacter. Next base: position 622 of record QIAK01000517.1, read on the forward strand.
GCACATGCACGCGCGCTCCCGTCAGCAGATTCTTGGGAGCGTTCGCGGCGAATTTCAGTTCTAGGCGCTGGCCGCCAGTCTTCACGTAATGATGCAGAGTCGCGCTGTTCTTGGCGTCCTCGTACGTTACCTGCAACTCGCCTTCGGTATCGGTCTCCTGCTCCAGATAACCCCGCACCGAGCCCGGCATGTGCGCGGACACTTCGTTCGGGATCGCAACCCGCAACACTTCTGCCGGGCTGGTCTGAATCAGCGAATTCAAGAATTGCTGCCGCTCGGCCGCCAGTGCGCGCAGCTGACCGATCAGCGCCGCTCGCCCTTCGGCCGGCGTTGCCCGATACTGCGTGTGCAGTGCGATTAACGATTGAGTCAGGGATTCAGCCGAGGCTCGATCCGCCTTCGACGCCACTTGCGCCTGCGCACCAGAGCCGGCCAGGAATATCAAAACCGCAAAAAACGAAGCGAATAACAAAGTCGCACAACGGGAGAGGGACTTTGATCTCATTCTCGTGCTCCTATCTGTTTCTATTCCTTTAGTCATGCTAGGAGCGTTACCACTGGTTTTCGAGATTACGGCAGGCCTGTCCTGGTGCTGGTGCTAGCACGGGCAGACTCGGAGACGGTACAGGCACTTCTGCGGAGGTGGGATTAGCTCAGGCTTAGACCGTGGACTTTCTATGAAATGCGACGCAAATTTAAATCGGTATGTACGGTTCCGGGCAGACGATCTTTCCTGAGAAGGCTTAATGTTGCCTCCTATGACGATCGCCGAACGAGAACAGATGAAGGCCCTCTGCGATCTCATTGCGTCGGAAAAAGATCCTGAGAAGTTCACGCGATTGATTGAGCAACTCGATGTTCTACTGACATCCAAAGAATTGCGCCTGCCTCAGGCGAAACAAGCCTTCCCAAAATCTCAAGCCAGTTAAATTTCAACAGTACGCTACCGGGCCGACAACTCTTACCGGTTCATTGCACTCTAAGTTCGATGGCAAAAAAGAAGCCTGTTCAAAAGCGCGCCAACACATTCGAGACATGGCTCAAGGACTACCCCGAAAGCATGTCCGGGTACGAACGAGAAAGTCGCGCCGCAGAAGCGATGCTCGCAAGCGATGCTCGCAAGCGAAAACAAGATAGTGGCAAGCCCAAAAACCCCAAGCCTCGTTAATCGTTAAACTCAAACAGCCGACCTGCAAGATCAACAGCACGCGCCGGGAATCATCATAATTCGTGTCGCTTCTAAGCCCCGAAATGGCGACGCCCCGCTTTCGCGAGGCGCGCCTGTGGTCCAAATGTCGCGGCCGAAGCTAGCTGCTCAGTAGGAAACTTCCCTCACGCTGAGTTCGACTAAATTGGCCGCTGGGGTTGGGACATTGTTCATCAGGGTCGTGTCAAAATGCAGAGCGGTGCCGCCCTGATCGTCAACCGTAGCGCCGATCGCCGATCCGTAAAAGTTGGAGCCGCCGGTGAATTTGAGTGCGGCGTTCGGGGAATTGATGACCGCGTAAGAACCCGCGCCTCCGGCAACTTTTATCGTGCCTGTACCGGCGTAGTTGATCTGAAAGTTACCCGCAACCCCGGTCGTGTTCATGATGCCTCCGCCTTCCAGATCGACGGGCGTAGCCTTACCGGTTCCAGCGACGTTGATCGTGACTGTACCCGCCGGGCTGATGGTCACCGTCGATTGCCCCGACAAGCTGATGCTGTTGATGTTGTAGACTCCTGGTGCCAGAACGAGATTAGTCTGACCGGTCAAATTGATATCGCCAAAGGTGCCGGGAACCAGGGCGGTTGGATTGTTGAGGTTGGTAGTAGGCGGAAGAGGATTCGGTACTGGAGGCGTGGGTACCGACGTAACCGGCTGCGCAATTACATTGTTCCCGGCAATCAGGCCGGCACCGCCGTTTACCTGAAGGCCATCGGGACAGGCGCCGACCAGAGCGTTCGGCACGTAAACATTCCCTCCCACCTGGGTCGGAGCGCCGCCCAAGCTGACGCTA
>QIAK01000517.1:2640-5488 GCA_003225515.1 Acidobacteriota bacterium
ATAGCCGCCACCAGTGCTGGAGAAGCCGTCGGTGGTCCCGCCACCCTGCATAACGAAGGCTCCACAAGCTGTGCTGGTCGCGAAGAAGCCGGCGAGATTCGTCTGCTTCGGAGGAGGTAATGCAACTTCCGCCTGCGCCATTTTTCGCGATCCGGTATTCGTATTCTCTGCCATAGAAGTTAAGAGATAGACCGGAGTGGCCGTGGATCCCGCCGGGTTCTTGCTGGCCGCCTGACCGCAATTGGTATCGCCGACCGGCAACAGGAATTCTTCCGTGCCGTCGTAGCATACGGGTGTGATGCACCCAGCCGATCCAGCCGTTGGGCAAGTCGCAATGTTCACCGGATAGCCCTGAACGGACCCGTTCAATTTCCAGGATACCCGCACCCATTGATATGGAAGGGCTGCTGCTGTTCCTGCCCAGGGAGCGTTGCTGGTCGCAGTGGCATACCATGAAGATCCCGTCGGAACGGCGCTGCAGTGCACGTCGGAACTCTGCACGGTCACCAGGCCATATCCGTCATGGCAAAGTTCGTCGTCGGTATAAACCGTGTTCAAGGTCCAGGGAGTCACGCTCGCCGGAGTCGCTCCGCCCCGCACGTAGAGAATTCCGACCGGAGTCGTCGCCAGGCATGCCGTGGCAGAGGCACAAGTAGGGCCGGCCAGTGTATTGGCGCTGGCCGGAGCCATCCGGTCGCGAACCTCTTCGATTCCCGCGCGGGCCGCGAAATCGAGCGACCGTTCTTGCCGGTAGTTGGAATTGATCGTGGTCTCGGTATTGGACGTTAACACCAGACCGACTGCTATGGCCGACAACAAGATCAGGATCAGCAGCGCCGAGACCAGCGCAATTCCGTTTTGTCGCTTTGCCTTTGACTGTTTCATTGACATAACCCCCGTCATGAGAGCGTTTCCTTACTCGATCTTCGCTTCCGTCGACATGGTGATGTTCGTATAAGTGTTGGTTATCGGATTCGGTGTATTAGACTTGACGTTGAGAAGGATGCCGATGTCTTTGATATTAGCGATGGAACTCCCGTCTGCGCATACGCCGGCAGCGCATGGCAACGGGATCACATTGCCGGCCTTATCGTAAGCCGTGAATATGTTGAGATTGTTCACGCCATCCACTTCCGTGTAGTACGTCGGAAGCGTGCCGCCGGCATAGAGAGCCTTCGAAACTGCTCCGCGCAGCAACTTGCATGGGCACGGTCCCCCAGTGGGAGAGAGCTGCACGATCACTTCGCTCACGCCGCTACATATTGGGTTGCACGTGGTCGATCCGTCCACGTCGCCTTCATATTGAATTTGGGTGGTGCTCACGCTGACCAGCCCCACCGCATACAGGTTTGGATTCGCCGCGGAAGTCACGGTATCGAACATCGCAATGCTGGGAAAACCTGCCTGATGCAGGTCCTCAACGATCTGGTCCATGAACTGGCGCGATTCCTGCGTCAGGTCAACGTTGATTGCCTGGCTGGCATTCGTTTTTTGCAGTTGAGTGACGCCGCTCACGATCACGGCAATCACAACCGCAAGAATCACCATGGCAATTGAAAGCTCCAGCAGCGAAAATCCGCGCTGGGTGCGCTCTCGAAGTTTTATCGAAAAGTTCATCGTTTTCGCCATCATGATCCCCCGATGCCGCGCACTGTTACCGGTAAAGAGTAGACCGCGCCGCCAAGTTGGTTCGCAGGGGCCAAGAGCCGCGCTGAAACTGTAATCAGTCGGGTATAGGTGTTAATGTTGATCACATTCCACCGCACGTCGTAGGTACTTTGTGTGCCCCCTGTGCCACAATCGACGTATTTCATCGCATAGCCCGGAGTGACTGACGTCCCCGGCGGGATCGAAGCGTAAGCCTGGTTGGGATCGATCCCACCGTAGCTATAGTCGGTCGAGAGGGTATCCAGAGTCGCTCCCGCCCCGGCCGGCGCAGCTCCTCCTGTGGTCGCCACCGCCCAGGTGTTTCCCACGCAATCCGTCAAGAAGATCGTGGCGGTAGAGTTCGGGCTTTGGGAACTGATCTGCTCAAGTACCAACTGCGATAGCATCGTGGCAGTTGCGCTTCTGCTGTTCTTATTATTCGAAAGCGTTGCCGTTAGGAACAGACTTGAGAGCGCTCCCAAACCAACCGCCAGCACGACCATGGCGATCATCAGCTCGATCAGCGTAAAGCCGGACCAGTCGCTCCGACTGCGCGCTAATTTTGTTTTCGTCCTTAGCATTCGTTCCTCTGTCATTGGTTGAAGGGCGTCCATATCGCTCCCGTGTAGTACCAATTCTTAATTCTGCCCGCCGGGCTGAGCGTGACTGCGTCCCATTCCTGGCTCGTCGAGGATTGGAAGAAAGCGACGTAAGCGATCGGTCCACCTGCGCTCTGCGGAGGTTACGGGCGCACACGGCAGCCCATCCGGCCCCCACGTGGGAGCCGTATTCTTTATGATCGCGTTGGCGCAAGCGCTGCAGAAGAGGTTATACAGAGTCGCTGTATCAGGGGCGGCCGCTGCTGTTTGTGGAACTGCTTCGGGGGATAGCGTCACCATCGGATCACCGGGGGGGCCCGCAACAAAATTCCCGTTCGGACCGTTGCCCGAACTCCCATTTATGTTCTGAGGATAGATATCCACATAGGCCATCTGGGGATTATTTCCCGTGGCCAGTTTGGTATACACGGAATAATATCGATCGTCGTTCACGGCCCGGGTGCGCGCCATCTGCAATATTCCGGCGTACGCGGTTTCCGCGCCTCGAAGCTTGGCCAGCCGTTGGGCTGTTACCCAGGTTGGAATTGCGTAAGCTGCAACCACGAACATGATCGCAACCACGATCATTAACTCAAGCAAAG
>QIAK01000551.1:0-1485 GCA_003225515.1 Acidobacteriota bacterium
GAAACCTTGATCTCCAACCGGGATGGCGCGTAGAGTTATGACTAGACCTACTCGGGGTCATGCCATGTCAACTCAATTAAAGACCTATCTTAAGTTCGCCGGAGCGACGGTGGTAATTTTCCTGCTGCTTGGCTATCTGGCCTACACGGGCGTGCAGGACAGCAAGAGTTACTACGTCACTATCAAAGAACTGCACAAGATGGGCGACGGCGCCTATTCGAAAAGATTGCGAGTTGCGGGAAATGTCCAGCCGGGTTCGATCAAGCGCACCGGAACGCACGTGCAGTTCGTACTGATGGAAGAAGATCAGACTCTCCACGTGGATTACACGGGCACCGAAGCCCCGCCCGACACTTTCAAAGATGATTCCCAGGCACTTGCCGATGGGCGCTTCGATCGCGACGGAGTTTTTCACGCCAAGCAACTACAGGCGAAGTGCGCGTCAAAGTATGCTCCGCAGCAGCCGGGGACTCCGGGCGCGACGCCGTCCGCCGAGCCGGCCAAGAGTGTGACGCAGGTGCAGAGCACTCCCGCCGGCACGACGAACTAGCTTCTCTCTTGTCGCCAGTGACCAGGGCCGCGAGCACGAAGGCCGACGCAAAGGGAAGAGCTATTCCGCGATGGCGGCAATAGTTGGCAACTGAGAGGGCGAAGGACGCGTCGTCGGCCTTCGCCTTTTATTTTTTGCCCTTGTCTTCTGCGATTCCTTCTCTTTGCTCTTTGCTCTTGCTCTTTACTCTTTGCTCTTTCTTCTTTGCAAAAAGCGCGGAAAATCCATAGATTCTTTGCTGTGCGTGCTGGACAGCAAATTCGTGTCGCTTTTCCCGCCCTGTGAATACCGTGGCAACTGCGCCGAAGGGCGCTTCCATCATCACGGTCAGCAACGTTATCAAGCAATTTGGACGTTTTGCCGCGCTGCGCGGCGTCACGGCAGAGTTTGACGCGGGACGCTTCCACGCCATTGTTGGCGAAAACGGAGCAGGGAAGACTACGCTCTTGCGCGCGCTGGCGGGATTGGCGCAACCGACGCGGGGAAAGATTGCGATCTTCGGTCGAAGTCCGCAAGAGGCCTGCCGCGACATTGGTTATATGGCGCATCCATCGCTGCTTTATGACGAAATGAGCGGGATGGAAAACCTGCGTTATTTTTCCCGGCTTTATGGAATTGCGGGCGATGCGCGCTGTGAAGAAGTAATTCGCGCCGTGGGACTCGATCCGGAGCTGGCGCGCCCGGTCGGGCAATATTCGCAGGGGATGCGGCAACGCATGTCGCTGGCGCGGGCAATTCTGCATGATCCGAAAGTGTTGTTGCTGGACGAACCATTCTCGAATGTGGACGCGCATTCGGCACGCGCGATGGTTGGATTGCTGAAGGGAATGCGGGATGCGGGAAAGACGGTTTTCGTGATCACGCATCAGTCGACGCTGCTCGAAGGCGTTGCCGATGAGTTTGTGTGGATGCAGGCGGGGGAAATTGTGGACCGG
>QIAK01000551.1:1600-3482 GCA_003225515.1 Acidobacteriota bacterium
TCCCCGGGTGAGGGCGTCCGTGGCGCCACTTTGTGAGGATGCGGCATGAGCCTTTGGTCGGTCACTTTCGCCACTTTGCGAAAAGATATCCGGCTGGAGTGGCGCTCGAAGGACGCGCTCAATGCCATGCTGTTTTTCTCGCTGTTGGTGGTCGTGATCTTCATGTTTTCGTTCGATCCCCTGGCAGAGGAGTCGCGGCATATTGTCGGCGGACTGGTGTGGGTGAGTTTTCTATTCGCGTCGGTGACGGCTCTGAACCAGACATGGGCGCGCGAGTTACGCAATCAGGTGCTGGATGCGTACAGGGTTTCTCCGGCCCCGGCGAATGCGTTGTTTCTGGCCAAGGCGTTGGGGAATTTTATTTTTGTCAGCGTGCTGGAAGCGTTGATGACACCGCTGTTCGTGATTTTTTATAACGTGCGGGTATTGGGTCCGGCCTGGCAGTTACTTCCGATCGCGGTCCTGGGAACATGGGCCCTGGTGGTGAATGGAACATTTTTCGCGGCAATGTCGCTGCGCACGCGCAGCCGCGAGATCATGCTGCCGCTGCTGCTGTTTCCGATTTCGATTCCTGCCGTGCTCGGCATGGTGGCGGGCACCACGTCTATTCTTACAGGGGAAGAGTCCGCGCACTTCTGGATCGTATTGCTTCTCACCTACGATGTGGTGTTTACTACAGCTTGTCTGGCATTGTTCGGCGCGATTCTGCACGCAGAATGAAAAGAATTTTCCCTATTCTCTCGGTGATCACAGCGGCTCTGCTGGCCTACGCCTTGTATCAGGCTCTGGTGGTTGCGCCGACGGACGCGCAGCAGGGCGATGTTTACCGCATCATCTACTATCACGTGCCCTCGGCCTGGACGGCGTTTCTGCTCTTTTTCATCAACTTCATCGCATCCATTCAATATCTGGTGAGCGCGAAGGCTTCCACAAAAGCTGCCGCGAAATGGATCGTTCTGGGCATCGGAGTCGTCGGAGTGATTGCGTGTTTTCTGCCGCAGGTTCAGCGGATGCTGCCGGTGGGGATGCGTCCAAGCGCGGTAGCGACAACTGTGCTGGCGATTCCGTTGTTCTATTTTCTAATCGGCAGACTTTTTCCCGGACAGAAGCTCGACGTGCTCGCGGTGACCACTGCGGAAGTAGGCGTAGTTTTCTGCACCATTGTGCTGGTCACGGGACCGATCTGGGCGCGTCCGGTGTGGGGAATTTGGTGGGCTCCGGGGGATATCCGGCTGACCTCGACCCTGGTGTTGTGGTTGATTTATGTGAGTTATCTGGTGCTGCGGCGCTTTTCTAATAGCGCCCAGACGCAGATGCTGGCCGCGGCCCTGGCCGTTTTCGGTGCGCTGGATGTGCCGCTGGTTTATTTTTCGATCTGGTTTTTCCGGACGCAGCATCCTCAGCCCGTGATCGGCGGCGGCGGATCGATGGATCCTCGCATGCTGCACGTATTGCTCATCAGTTGGATCGCGTTTCTGTGTTTTGCGTTCCTCGTATGCTGGTCGCGGTTCCGCCTGGAACTGCTGCACCGTGAGATCGAAGAAGCCCATGCCATGGAATCGCTGCTAGGAGCAGGAGCAGGGTCCAAGGCCAGCCTGCCGCTCAGCAGGAGTTCACGATGAATGCCATTAAGTTTCTAATTGCTGCGTATGTCGCCACATGGGCCATCCATGGCGTTTATCTGGCGAGCCTGGTTCGAAGATTCAGTCGGCTGCGCCAGCAGTCGAGGGAACTGGAGAAGAAGTAGAGCGCTGCTCTGATACGTACCAGGGCGAAGCAGGTTCGGCAAGCGACCTCGTCAGTTCGAGGCTTTCCACTCACTCTGCAGCGCTGACAAAAAGTCTGGGCTGCCATTGGAGCGGAGGAATTCATAGTCTTCGAT
>QIAK01000552.1 GCA_003225515.1 Acidobacteriota bacterium
AAGCAGGAGAAGAATATGTCTTTCCACACTGCCTCAGGCACGAACGGGATGCCCTCGTTGTGTGTGAGTTGGTGATATTCCTGCATATACGTGGCGCGGCGAACTATGCGTCCCGGCATGGGCCACTCGTTGATTCCCAACTTAAGAACCATGAGCAGATGCACACCGACAAAAGTAATCAGCAGTCCTGGGATGACGAAAACATGCAGTGCGAAGAACCGCGAAAGCGTTGTGCCAGCAATGATCGGGCCGCCGAGC
>QIAK01000553.1 GCA_003225515.1 Acidobacteriota bacterium
TCACAGCCCAAGGTCCAATCACCGGGACGCGGCTTGCGATCGATGCGCCGATGCCTAATCCCCAGTAAGCATCCTGATCGAATCGCAATACCTGACCGGTAAACGCCATTCCAAGGGTCACTAATAGGAGAAGGACGCCCACGATCCAGGTGAGTTCTCTTGGAAACTTATAGGCTCCGAACAGAAATACCTGCACCATATGGATCAGCACAATCGCGACCATGAAATTCGAGCCCCATCCATGCAGCGCTCGTATGAACCAACCCAAAGCGACTCCATGGTTGAGAGTCTGAAGGCTGTTCCACGCCTCTCCCGCGGAGGGCACATAGATCAGCGCAAGCAAAATGCCTGTCGCGAGTTGGAGTATGAAACATGTCAGCGCAGCGCTGCCGAAAACATAGAACCAGCTTGCAGTGTCGCGGGGAACCGGGTGCTTGGCCGTTTCGCGAATCGGCGTTCCAAGTTGCAGACGCAGATCGAACCAGTCACCCACTTTTTGGATCAGGCGCATGCCGGTTTGCCTCCCGCCGTATTTGCTACGGGCTGACCGGGAGTCGGCATTTCGCCGGCTTTGATCAGAAGTTTCCCATTCTCAATTTTGTAGCGGTACTGGAACAAACCGCGTTCGGGAGGTCCAGAGGCACGCGATCCGTCTTGGTAATAAGCTCCGCCGTGACAGGGACACATGAAGAGATTTGATTGTGGAAACCATCGAACCGGGCATCCCAAATGCGCGCAGTTAATGGCAAAGACCTGGAAAGTCTGATTATCCACCCTACGAACCCAGCACGCGATGCTACCCGTCTCACCGTCCCAATCATTGACCAACGGATTTCGATACGTAGCAAGTCGAGTCTGCCCAGTGGGAAATTCTTCCAGCCCCCCGAGCGAGAGCCACGAGTCATAACCGACCTTCCTTTCCCGAGTCACAGGCGACAGGAGGTATCGCACGATCGGCACCGCCAAGAAAACACCGATAACGCCGTTAAGAAATACTCCCAGTTTCATAAGAGCTGTGCGTCTCGAGATTCCGTTCTCCGCGCTCATCGAGGTTCTCCTTGAGCCGACTTCACCAATTCCGTTGAATAGGGTTGGCCTGGGAACTGAGGTCGTTGGCTGGAAAGCCAGGCTACGACATCAGAAATGTCTTGGGCCGACATGGCTTTGCCTTCGACATCACCGCGCCAGTCGGGTGCGCCTAACTCCGGTCGGCCTGCAATCACGACTGTTCGAAGTAGTTGATCGCTTACTAATGCGAGGTATGAACCATCCACGATCGAGCTGGCCTTGTTCCCTCCACGGCCAGCGGCTCCGTGACAGGAGGAGCAGTAAGTCCGGTAGGTGTCCCTTCCGCGTTTCGGATCTCCGGGAGCCTGTGCTGTAAAGGTCGGTGGAGTTGCGTCGAGGAGAGCATCAGGTTTCTGCCATGATCGAATTCCGCGCACAATCGCGTCGATCTGTTTGTCGGTCAGCATCCCCCCTGCACTCTGTGCAAAGGCGGGCATCGGCGTCCCTGGGACGCCGTCTGAGCAGATGCGACGAATTACGGTGTCGTCGGCAATTGCGAGGAAAACCGGATTCGCGAGAGCAATGGCGGCTCCGCCCTTGCCATCTACGCCGTGGCATCCTGCACAGTTCTGTCCATAAATCTGTTTGAAATCGACGATCTCACTCGGAGGCGCGACCGCTGGCTCAGTCCGATAGACGCCGGGCAGCCTGCTGCAGGCGGCAGTGGTAAGCAACATGATGAGCGGAACGATCGCGACACTAACGAGAGCGGGTCGATGCTTCATCGTTCACCTGGGTCTCTGCTCTTT
>QIAK01000554.1:0-1958 GCA_003225515.1 Acidobacteriota bacterium
TCGCGGAGCGGAATGGCCACCAAAGAGATTAATACTCCCATCGTAGAAACTAAAACCAAAAACGGCAAAGTAACTCCGATCAGCGCTGCGATTGACGTTCCCGTCGGCGGCAATGGAGATTACAACGCCGATTCCATCAAGGTATTGGGCGGCATGGAGGCGGTGCGCAAGCGTCCGGCCATGTACATCGGATCGACCGGCGAACTAGGCCTGCATCATCTCGTGTACGAAGTGGTCGATAACTCCGTCGACGAAGCTCTCGCTGGGTTCGCCACAAAAATCGAAGTCCTCATCCATCTCGACAACTCCATCACCGTGATCGACGATGGACGCGGCATCCCTGTCGACGACATGCTTATCGACGGTGAAAAAGTTTCCGCGGCGCAAGTGGTCATGACCACTCTGCACGCCGGCGGAAAATTCGATTCCTCCACTTACAAGGTTTCCGGCGGACTGCACGGGGTTGGCGTCTCATGCGTGAATGCGCTGAGCGAAGATCTGGAATTGGAAATCTGGCGCGATGGCGCTACCTGGCAGCAGAATTATTCCAAGGGCGATCCGGTCAACAAGCTTAAGAAAACAGGCGCGACGAAAAAACGCGGAACCAAGGTCCATTTTCTTCCCGATCGTTCGATTTTCACCGCGACCGAATACAACTACGACACGCTGGCCCAGCGCTTGCGCGAACTCGCATTCCTCAACAAAGGATTGCTGATCACGCTGACCGACGAGCGCAATACGGATTCGAAAACGGGAGAACCCAAGCACACCGAATTCAAGTACAACGGCGGCATCGCAGAGTTCATCAAGCATCTCAATCGCGGCAAGCAAGTCCTGCACGACAAGCCTATCTACATGGAGGACGACCGCAATGGCGTTCACATGGAAATTGGCTTGCAATATAACGATGCCTATTCGGAGTCGGTGTTCAGCTTCGCCAACAACATCAACACCGTCGATGGGGGCACGCATCTCTCTGGATTCCGCACCGCCTTGACCCGCACCATCAACTATGCCGGGCAGCAGATGGGATTGTTCAAGGACGTAAAAGAAAATCTGACCGGCGACGATGTGCGCGAAGGCCTGGTCGCAGTGATCAGCGTGAAACTTCCGCAGCCGCAGTTCGAAGGCCAGACTAAGGGCAAGCTGAATTCCGACATCGCGGGAACCGTAACGCAATTCGTGAACGAACGCCTGGGCGCATTCTTTGAACAGAACTCCACAGTTGGACGCAAGATCATCAACAAGGCGGTGGATGCCGCGCGCGCGCGCGAAGCTGCCCGCAAAGCCCGCGATTTGACGCGCCGCAAAGGTGCGCTCGATTCCGGCGGTCTGCCCGGTAAATTGGCGGACTGTTCCGAGCGCGATCCGAATCGCTGCGAATTGTTCCTGGTCGAAGGCGAGTCCGCCGGCGGAACCGCCAAGCAGGGCCGTGAGCGTCGGTTACAGGCGATTCTCCGGCTCAAAGGGAAAATTCTTAATGTAGAGAAGGCGCGCTACGACAAGATGCTGGCGCACGAAGAAATTCGAGCGATGATCACCGCGCTTGGCACCGGAATTTCGAAGGAGGATTTCGATCCCACCAAAGTCCGCTACGGCAAAATCATCCTGATGACCGACGCCGACGTTGACGGCAGCCACATCCGCACCCTGCTGCTGACGTTCTTCTTTCGCCACATGCAGGATCTGATCAAGCGCGGCAACGTCTTTATCGCACAGCCGCCGCTGTTCTCGCTGAAGAAAGGCAAGTCGCAGCAGTACATCAAAGACGAGCGCGAATTCGTAAAAGTTATGGTGAAGCGCGCGGCCGACGGCCTAAGCGTTCGTTATGGCGAAGGTGCGGCCAAAATTGAAGGCAAAGATCTGGCGCGATTCATGACCGTGCTCGACGAATATCTTGGTTTCTTCGAGAAGCTCGATAAGCGCGTTCGCAACGAGCGCGTCACCCAGCTTGTCCC
>QIAK01000554.1:1975-4247 GCA_003225515.1 Acidobacteriota bacterium
TTCGAAGAAGATCGAGCGCCTGGAAAAAGAACTGAAGAAGCTTCAGAAAGACGAAGGCTTCAAGAGCGTTGAGGCGCGCTTCGACGAAGAGCACAATTTGTGGGAAGTGAGCTTCGTCAATAAGCACGGCGCTGAACACGTCATCAACTGGGTGCTGGCTTCCAGTGCCGAATGCCGTCAATTGATTTCGAAATACAAGCAGATCGAGCCTTACATGGAACCGCCGTTCGTGGTCGAGACCCTCGCTAAAGCGGCGCCCGCAGCCGATAACGGAGACGCCGGCGACGGTGAAGCTGCATCGGCTGACGGCGAAAAGTCCGACAAGAAGACGCCCAAGACCGCCAAGCGCAAGACCGAAGTCGAAGTAGTCGAGAAGACGAACGTACGCGATCTTCGCGACTACGTCATCAACGAAGGTCGAAAAGATTTCACCATTCAACGTTACAAAGGTCTGGGCGAGATGACTGCTCCTCAGTTGTGGGAAACCACCATGGATCCGGAGCGTCGTACGCTACTCTCGGTGAAGCTCGAAGACATCGCCGAGTGCGAAACCATTTTCACCACACTCATGGGCGAGGACGTGGAAGCACGCCGCAAATTCATCGAAGAGAACGCATTGGATGTGAAGAACCTGGACATTTAAAATTGCCCACGGATCTTCACGGATTCACGCAGATAAAAATCCCAACAATGTGGCGATCTTCGGATCGCCCTGATTGTTTTTAGAATCAAAGCGCCTCTGGGCAGGGGCTTCCTACGGCAGCGCGGAAAAATCTACTTCAGCCCTTCCACCAGATAGAGGTCGGCGAGCATGCGGTGGTAGCCGAAGATGCAGGTCTTCGCGTCCGGCGTAATCAGAATCGGTCCGATGGTCTCCACCCCTGCCGGGTCCGACGGGATTAATTCCTTCCACAACACGCGCTTCCCGGTTTGCAGATCCACGCGGTCCACTCGAGCCGGCAACTCGCCGGGTTGATAAACATACAGCGAGTGACTGTCGCTGCTGAATGTGATCGGCTGTTCCCCCGAGTTGAATCCAGGAATCGCCCGCGCCTCGCCCCCGGTGATGGGAAACAAGTAACCCTTCTCATCAGGGCCAATTCCAGCCACCCACTGCGAGTCGGGAGAAATAATAAATGCCGTGCCATTCACGCCTTCCGGCGAAATGGCCTGACTCTTGCCGGACGCCACATCCAGCACATACAACTTCACGCCCTTGCCCGGCTCGTTGCCTGAGAACAGGATGCGTTTGCCATCAGGAAACCAGTGCGCCCACGAATGGTTGATCGTGTCGTTCGTCAGCGGCTTAGCTTCACCGGCGCCCGTGGTCAGAAGCCTCAGTTGCGAAGGCGACGCCTGGGTTTGCGCAACCACCCACTTTCCATCCGGAGAAAGCGTGACTGCCCCTCCCTCGCCCAGCAGGACTGCAGGCGATCCGTCGGTCTTGCGAATGTAGACCGCGTACGACAAGCCGCCTGACTTCGAATAGTCCAACGAGCCGCCGCCACCTTCCTCATCGAATAGCAGCGTCTTGCCATCGGTCGACAAATCTGCGGGAAACGTATAGTCGAGCCAGGAGAGGTCGTGCTGCTTGCTATCGTCGGCAGTCATTCCGACAAGTTCGCGCCGCCAACTGGCTCGCATCAGCAGGACTCTGCCATCCTTGAAAATGTCGAAGATCATCACGGCGCCGGGCAGACGCAAGACCATGCGCTCCTTGCCATCGAGTGTGATGGCGTAGAGGGTTCGGTCCACGCCCGACTTGCTGGCAGTGAACCAGATTTCTTTTCCGTCCGCCGACCACGCCACGCCTTGAATCGTGAACCACTCTCCGGACAACGTCTTTTTGTGTCCTGCAAGATCGATCACGGCCAACGACCCGCTGTCATCCCCTTGCACCGGATGATCGATGAACGCAATCAGATCTCCCTTAGGCGAAAAGCGCGGATGGCCGATCCATCCTCCAGTCTCATAGAGCGGCTTTCCCACGGGGTATTCCAGCCGGTTGCGCCCGCCGAAATCACGGACTACTACCAGATTGGTGCTGTCCGCCGACCAATCGGCCCATTGCACGTGCTCCAGCACTTCCCGAGGCGCACCGCCCACCAGCGGCGCTCGCGCCAGCGTCCCGAGGTTCACCCAGGTTCCGATAGCTTTGCTGTTCAGCAATACAGCCATCTCCGAAGCCGCTGAAACGGACGCGAGTTGAGTCCGGCTCAGGCCCATCGATCGTGCTTCCGGCGCTTCCGGCCGCGCTGTAAATACATCTACC
>QIAK01000427.1:0-3472 GCA_003225515.1 Acidobacteriota bacterium
TGGGACATGCCACATACGCGTCCACGGTCAGCACTTTGCCATTGGGAAGCAGCGTCCAACCTTCCTCATCATATTCATCGAACTTTGAGGATTGATTCAGCTCGGTCCAGCTCATGCTCGCTTCATCGAAATAGGCTGCCAGGGGCGCACTCTGCATCTGCAGCGCCACGCCGCAGCAATCGGACTGCATGTAGGTTCCATTCGGCAGAATGATCGACTCGGCATCACCGATATTCGCCCACGGCGTTGGCAAACTGGGTGGCGGCACTGAACTCCAGGAATCAGAAGCCGGATCGTACAGGGCACCCAGGTTCGTCCAGGACGGTGCGCACTGTCCTGCGGGACACTGGTACTCGCCTCCTTCGGTGAGCACCTTTCCGTCGGGCAGCACCGCGGTGCTGAAATAGAGAGGAGCGTAATCGGGCGGCATACTCGCTGCCTGACTCCACGTTCCATTGACGTAGCTACCGTTCGCATCCGGAGTCAGGATGTACCATGCTGTGAAATCCATTCCGGAACAACCTGTACCGCTGCAATTCGGCTCTTCATGGAAAAGAATGCGGCCATCCGTGAGCAGCAGCATCGCGCCCAGAGACACGGGAGGAGCATTGTTAAGTTTTGTCCAGAATGGAGCTGTACCAGGTTGACTGCTATAAAGCTGACTGTTTGGCGGCGCGGGCCGCACTGCCGGGGGATTCACTCCAACAGCGTGGGGCGGTATGGGGCGCTGGGAATTTTGCGCGTCATCCAACATCGTAGAACAAGCGATTCCAATCAAGCAGAGTGAGACGTTTAACCTGGTAAATAAAGGGCGCATGGATTTCCTCTCCTTTGTTTTTGTGCGCGTGTTTTTGTGCGCGGTGGTTTTCGGAGATTTTCTTCTGGGAAGAAGTACACGCAAGGAATGATGGTTATTTCAAACCTTCCCGTCGATACATAATTCACCCGAGTTTCTGAAGGAAAATCCGTATGCGTGAACACTGATTCCCTGGATACGAAAGTGATACGCGGGCGGGGTTTCTTATTGCCAGCCAGAGGGCTGTATTAAGAAGCAGAAGGGCAGAGGTCTTTCGCGTTCTGGAAGAAGCTGTTACGATATTAGAGTGACGACGATCTGCCCACGTTCTTATCCTAGCCGCTGATTTTCGAGTTCGGATTGGTAGGAAGCATCTGAGAAGCGCAGGGCAGATCGGGCAATATAGGAATCGCGCAACGTCGCACAATCCTGGCGATTGCGCATCTCGTTCATGAGTGGGGACGTAGTTCAGTTGGTTAGAACGCTGCCCTGTCACGGCAGAGGCCGCGGGTTCGAGTCCCGTCGTCCCCGCCATTCCTTACAAAACAGTTAATGAATGGTGTTTTCGCGTTGGCCTACACGCAATTCCATTCACACCATCCACTGGACGCTCCCGGTGTCGGATCCCGCGGCGTTAAGAATTTTTCCTGAGCGCGCTCGTCCCGTCGAGGTCTTCGTCAGTGTATCTTCGACTGCGTAAAAATCGAGCGTAGTTGCTTAGGCTTGGAGCTCTGAAACGCATCTCCAGAGATTTTCCATTCGGGACGCGGCTTACCAGTAGCGACTTTAAGCCTTCCCGAGAAATTCGTGACATCAGTGATGGCGGGATAACGTCAGGAAGAAGTTGTAGCAGATCCTTGGAGAGGCACGGTGGCACGAACCGTGGTTCCAGTATCGGTAGAAGAAACGTCGAGCGTGCCCCCCAGTTGACGTAGGCGCTCACTCATCCCTCGCAGCCCAACTCCCAGCGAGCCCATCCAGTCCTGGCTGCCTTGTTCGAGGATCGCCGACGGAACACCTTTTCCTTGATCTGTAACTTCCAGCTTGACTTCTTTTCCATCCGCCGTGATCTTCACAAGAGCCGTCTCACTGCCCGAATGCCGTTGGACGTTCGTCAGACTCTCCTGAAGAACTCGAAAGAGCACTAATTCGGCATCTCTCGACAGTCGTTGCAACACGCCCGGCATTTCGAATGTAGTGTTGATCCCGCTGCGTTCTGAGAAGCCCTCCAAGTACCAGGGAATTACCGATTTCAGACCCATCTCCTCCAGCATTGGCGGGTACAGGAGATACGAGATGGTCCGCACCTCTTTGACGCACTGTTCAGCCAGATCAGCGCATTCCGCGATTTCGGCAGTCGGGGATGCAGAGTCACCCATCGAATCCAACTTCATCTTCAGAACAGACACATACTGCCCCAAACTATCGTGAATGTCTCGCCCGATCCGCCTTCGCTCCTCGTCCTGTGTGCGTAAGAGATGAAACGACAACTCTCTGAGCTTGCGCTGAGATTCCTCTAAAGACTTTTGCACGAGCATCCGATCGGTGAGATCACGTGTAACCTTTCCGAAACCAATCAAGCGCCCCGCCTGGTCTCGGATGGCCGTAATGACCACGTTCGCCCAGAATTTCGAGCCATCCTTGCGCAAGCGCCAACCCTCATCCTCGAACCTGCCGAGTTTCGCTGCGACTTCCAATTCGTATTTGGGTTTTTGCGCACGCTCGCCGGAGGGATAAAAGCATGAGAAGTGCTGTCCAATGATCTCCGAAGCCTTGTAGCCCTTTATCCGTTCCGCTCCCAGGTTCCACGTCGTAATGTAACCATCGGGGTCCAGCAAAAATAAGGCGTAATCCTGAACGCACTGTACGAAAAGCTGGAAGCGTTCTTCTTGCCGCTGCAGTATAGATTCCGAGCGTTTTTGCTGTGTGATATCCCTAGTGACTATCCCAAACCCGATCAGCTTTCCCGCTTCGTCGTGGACCGCCGAGAGTGTGACGCGTCCCCAGAACTTGCTGCCGTCTTTTCGAACCCGCCAGCCGTCGTCTTCGACATGTCCTTCTCGCGTCGCAATCTCAAGCAAGCTCTTCGGCTTACCGGAACGCAAGTCTTCTTCTTGATAGAAGCAAGAGAAATGTTTGCCGATAATCTCTGTGTCGCGATAGCCTTGAATCCGCTCCGCTCCCCCATTCCAGGTCGTGATATGGCCTTCCGGATCTAACATGTAGATCGCGTAATCTTGAACGGACTCGATGAAAAATCTGAATCTCGCTTCAGTTTCAAGCCAGTAAGATTTCTGGTGAGCGGAATCGGTTGTTGGCGTGCCAGCGGCTTCTTGAAAGTTCTCGGTTTGCGACTTTGAACCCGAACGCGTGTCTTTTGGAATCACGTTGGAGTGCTCGGCGCAAATCTGCAGAAAGGAATTGACATGCTCCTGGCGGCTAAATCCCTGCATGGGATAGGCACAACGCAAAGAAAACGAGTATGTCCTGGCCAATCCGTTCCACAGCTTCTCTAGTTCTATCGCAGCTTGTACTTTGCCATCGGCCCAAAGCAATGCAACCATCTCTCCGAAGGCCACAACTTGTCGACTCGCCTCCTTTGAAGCCGCCATTGCTCGAGCCAAAACGTCTCCAACGACCTGGCTGAAGCGCGAGGTGTCAATTTGTTCGTGGTCC
>QIAK01000427.1:3560-16020 GCA_003225515.1 Acidobacteriota bacterium
TTGTGAGGTCTCGTTCCGATGACGACCGCGGATCCACCTTTCGCCAGAACCGGACCGATGAATTTCTCCAATTCATCAATCAGGAAGACGTCGTCACCGTAGAACTGGACGCTGTGTTCCTGATGATGTCCGATGTGCAGCGAATCGGAGTTTGCTAATCCAGTGAATGCCATAAATCTCGCAAAAGCCTTTCCGATACCGAAAGGAGATATGCGCTGGGAAAAATACGCCCTGAAATTCTTGCACAAGTAAGCTGAGGTCTGATGTACAGGAAATCCCCTATTAGTTTGCTTTTTGGTATCTCTGTCGAAGCACATGGTTCGGCACTCAAAGTCGGACTTAGACTGCTGACTTCCGTTGAAATTGAGAAAACTTCCCGCGACGACTTCGGTAGGTGGTCTTGGCAGCGCTTTGCGACGCGGCGGTCGAGGGCTAGAGAATTGCTTTCAGGAGAAGCCGTTAATCCTAGATTTTATTGAGCCTTGGCCTGCCGATTCATGGGGAACTGTTCATCGAGTTCCAGATTCAGTTCCAACACGTTCACTCGCGGCTCTCCCAAAATACCCCACTGACGGCCCTCCGTATGTTTGCCTAGCAGGACACGCAACTGATCGACTGTGGCGTTGCGTTCCCGGGCAATGCGGGCTAATTGGTATTCGGCCGCGGCCGGGGTGATGTGCGGATCGAATCCGGATGCGGAGGTCGTCACAAGATCAATCGGTACGGACGTGCCCGAGTTTTGGCTTTGAGCGGAGGCCACGTCACCTTTCACCCGATCGATAAGTTTTTGGTTCGTCGGTCCAAAATTCGATCCTCCTGAATTTGCGGCGTCGTAGCCGTTTCCGGCCGCCGATGGTCGGGAGTGAAAATACTTCGCTGCGGAAAATCCCTGGCCAATGATCCTTGAACCGATTGCTTTCCCATTTCCTGGAATCAATTGCCCGTTCGCCTGCTTTGGAAAAATAACCTGCGCGAGAGCGGTTACCAACAGGGGATAAACAATTCCCAACAGGATCGTAGTTGCGATCGTCATCAACACCGATGTAATCAGGTTCTTCTTCATTTACAGACTCCTCTTATGCAAGCCCCACGCGAGTGATCACCATGTCGATCAGCTTGATCCCGATAAATGGAACGATGATACCGCCCGCGCCGTAAATCCAAAGGTTGTTACGAAGAAGCGCCGCGGCGGACATGGGACGATACTTCACGCCGCGCAGAGCCAGGGGAATCAGGGCAATGATGATCAGCGCGTTAAAAATGACAGCGGACAGAATGGCTGACCCAGGGGTTTGCAGATGCATGACGTTCAACGCATTGAGCACAGGAAAAGTCCCGGCGAACATTGCCGGGATAATCGCAAAATATTTCGCGACATCATTGGCGATGGAGAACGTGGTCAGCGAGCCGCGCGTCATCAGCAACTGCTTCCCGATTTCCACGATTTCAATGAGCTTGGTGGGATTGGAGTCGAGATCGACCATATTTCCGGCTTCTTTTGCGGCCTGAGTTCCGGTGTTCATCGCTACCCCGACATCGGCCTGAGCGAGCGCAGGGGCGTCGTTCGTACCGTCGCCTGTCATGGCAACCAGCTTGCCCTCGGCTTGCTCTTTCCTGATCAGGTCCATCTTGTCTTTTGGCGTCGCCTGGGCCAGGAAATCATCTACTCCTGCCTCTCGCGCAATCGCCGCAGCGGTGAGCGGATTGTCGCCGGTAATCATCACCGTCCGGATGCCAATGGCTCTCAGTTGATTGAATCTCTCTCGCATCCCTCCTTTGACGATATCCTTCAACTCGATCACACCGAGAGCGCCACGGCTTCTTTCCGCAACTACCAGAGGCGTTCCTCCTGAGCGCGCGATCTGCTCCACGATCGCCCTCACTTCGTTTGAAATTGTGCCTCCATTTTGTGACACGTATCCGATGATCGTGTCCGCTGCCCCTTTGCGGATCTGGAATCCGTTCAGGTCAACCCCCGACATTCGTGTCTGCGCCGAGAACGGAACGAACATTGCGTCGCGTGAACTTAAATCGCGACCACGCAAGCCGTATTTCTCCTTGGCGAGAACGACGATGGAACGGCCTTCGGGAGTTTCGTCGGCGAGCGATGAAAGTTGGGCCGCATCCGCCAGTTCCTCTTCCGTTACTCCTGGTGCCGGGACGAAGCGCGAGGCCTGGCGATTCCCAAGCGTGATGGTTCCAGTCTTGTCCAGCAGAAGCGTATTTACGTCGCCTGCCGCTTCAACGGCTCGGCCTGACATCGCGAGAACATTGTGCTGCACCAGACGATCCATTCCGGCGATGCCGATGGCCGAGAGCAATCCGCCAATCGTGGTGGGAATCAAACAAACCAGCAGCGACACTAAGACGAACACAGTCTGCGGTGAGCCGGAGTAGATGGCGAGAAGAAATATGATCGTCAACCCAGCCAGCAGGATAGCGAGGGCAATCTCGTTGGGCGTCTTCTGACGCTCGGCTCCTTCGACCAGGGCGATCATGCGATCAAGAAAAGTCTCTCCGGGATTGCAGGTGATTCTTATCTTGATTTGATCCGACAACACCCGCGTGCCGCCGGTCACAGCCGAGCGGTCGCCACCCGCCTCGCGAATCACCGGAGCAGATTCGCCTGTGATGGCCGACTCGTCCACCGACGCTACGCCCTCGATAATCTCGCCATCGGAAGGAATGAAATCACCGGCGGAAGCGAGAACAAGGTCTCCGCTCTTCAGCTTCGAGCTAGGTATCTTCTCCACTCGGCCATCGTTCCCAATCAGGCGATTCGCTAGGGTCTCCGATCGAGCTTTGCGCAGTGTGTCGGCCTGCGCCTTGCCGCGGCCCTCCGCCATGGCCTCGGCAAAATTTGCAAAAAGAACTGTGAACCAAAGCCACAACGTGATCTGAAGATTGAATTTGACGTCGGGGCCGCCCTTGAAGAGCAGGGCCGTTGTGATCACGCTGCCAATCTCCACCACGAACATCACAGGATTTCCCATCATCTTTCGCGGGCTCAATTTGAAGAGTGCATCCCAGGCGGCGCGGCGAACAATTTTCCACTCCCAAATGGCTGGCTTCCTGCGCTTCGTGGGCGACTGTCCCATGCGGATCATTTCGGTCTCGGTAACGGTCTTGATTTCGGTTGCGATTGGCATTGCGATTCCTCTAAAAAGTCTTTCCCGCAGCCATGAGCAAGTGCTCAAGAATTGGGCCTAGGCTTAGCGCTGGAAAAAATGTCAGGGCGCCCACAATCAGGATCACAGCAATCAAGAGCACCGTGAATAGAGGCGTGGTCACCGGGAACGTGCCCAAAGAGGGCGGAACATATTTTTTCGCCGCAAGATTGCCGGCGATGGCCAATGCCGGAATGATCATCAGGAACCGGCCGACAAGCATGGTCACAGCGCCGGCGATGTTGTACCAGGGCGTGTTGGTCGTCAATCCAGCCAGTGCCGAGCCGTTATTCCCGGCCTGAGACGTGAACGCATAAATGACCTCGCTGAGTCCGTGAGGGCCGGGATTCAAGATGCTGGACGTGCCAAAGCCCGCCACCACGGAAATTGCGGAGAAGATGAGGATGACGAGCGGGAAGACCAGCACGACCAGCATTGCCATCTTCACGTCGTACGCCTCAACCTTCTTACCTAAATATTCAGGAGTGCGGCCCACCATCAAGCCGGCAATGAATACCGCGAGCACGATGTAGATGAGCATTCCGTACATGCCTGCGCCCACACCGCCGAACACGACTTCGCTCAGCATGATGTTTGCCAGCGGAACCAGGCCGCCCAGAGGAGTAAACGAATCGTGCCAGCCATTGATTGCGCCGCAGCTTGCGTCAGTCGTAACGGTGGCCCACAGGGCAGTATTGGCGATGCCGAAACGCACCTCTTTGCCTTCCATGTTGCCGCCGGGTTGCAAGACGCTGACTTTTTGATCGGTTCCCGCCAGCAGGGGATTGCCGCGAGCTTCCGCCCAGTACGCCGCGGTGACGCCCGCGAAAAATAGAATCGACATCGCGGACCACACAGCCCAGCCGTGGCGCTGCGAACCGGTCATTCGGCCTAGGGTGTAGGTGAGCCCGCTGCCGATCGCGAAGATTGAAACCAATTCGATCAGGTTCGAGAGTGGAGTCGGATTTTCAAACGGGTGGGCGCTGTTCGCGTTGAAGAAGCCGCCGCCGTTCGTGCCCAGTTCCTTGATGATTTCTTGCGAAGCCACCGGACCCTGCGCGATGGTTTGCTCGGTCACAGTGTCCATCACCGGCTTACCTCGCGCGTCAACCACAGGTTTGCCACCCGGTCCGATCTTTTGGACCTGCATCGGTTCAACCAATTTCACGGTGTCATAAGGCTTCAGGTTTTGAACAACGCCTTGAGACACGAGTACGAGCGCTCCGAGGATGCAAGCCGGCAACAGAATCCACAGGTTGCAGCGGACGAGATCAACCCAGAAGTTGCCAATGGTTTCCATCTGGCGGCGAGCAATTCCGCGGATGAAGGCGATGGCCAACGCGATTCCCACCGCCGCAGACATGAAGTTGTGATAAGCGAGGCCAGCCATCTGCGTGAAATAGCTCATCGTGGTCTCGCCCGAATAGTTCTGCCAGTTGGTGTTCGTGGTAAAAGAAGCTGCGGTGTTGAAAGCCAGCGCAGAAGGATTCACCGCTCCAAGCTTTTGGGGATTGAACGGCAAATAACCCTGCAGACGCTCCATCAGATACAGCGCGATCATTGATACCAGGCTGAACAAAAGCATCGAGATCGCGTATTCCGTCCAGCGCATCTCGTGTTCCTCATCGACTCCGGTCACGCGATAAAGAAGCCGCTCAATCGGGCGCAGTACAGGATCCATAAATGTCCGCTCGCGATTGAAGACCCGGGTCATAAAGACGCCGATGGGCTTCGTGACTAGAAGCACGAGCCCAAAGAACAAAAAGATTTGGAACCACCCATTCGCTGTCATCTCAAAACTTCTCCGGACGAAGCAACGCGTAGACCAGGTACACCGTTGTCAGCACACTCACTACGAGCAAAATTATCGACTCCAGGCTCATATCGTTCTCCTCACTTCACCCGCTCGCAAAAATGAACGTACGCAATCGACAGCGCAAAAAATGCGATCGTGAGAGCAATCCACAGAATGTCTTGCATAACTAGTCTCCCTGAACAACTCGTTCGAGCTGCCTTCGCGCATTTATGCCAGCCTTAACCGCGAGGTCGGCATTGCTTCGCCATGTACGCCTGAGCCGCTTCTTTCTTGTTTCCAAGTGTTATTCAACAAGAGAGGGCATAAAGCGCGAGTAAAAAGTTCGTAAGGAATTTCTAAACGGAAACGACGTCCCTCGAATGGTTTACCGGCAATGTGCTTGCACGCCTGCGTATTCAAGCGCAAGCTGCGAAAGATATTGCGAGACAGAATGTTGCGAGGAAGAAGAGTGGGAAATCAGTCCCCAGGCTTAAAGCGGTATCCCACCCACGGTTCAGTCACAATGTAGTGGGTAGCGTTCTCGTCGGGTTCGAGTTTCTTTCGCAATTGTCCTACGAATACGCGCAGGTATTCCGGTTGCTCGATGCTGTTTTGGCCCCAGACCGCCCCCAGCAGAGCACGGTGCGTGAGCACCTTGCCAGGATGTCTGGCCAGGTAGACCAGAAGATCAAATTCCTTGGGAGTGAGGCGAACGTCGCGATTCTTTACGTGAACCGTGCGCCCGGGAATATCGATGCGGAAATCTCCAACCTCAACCACTGGAGTCTCTGGTTCCTGCGGCGCCACTGCCCGTCGGAGTGTCGCACGAACTCGCGCCAGGAGTTCGGTTACGCTGAAAGGTTTTGTGATGTAGTCATCCGCTCCGGCGTCGAGCGCTTCCACTTTGATTGCCTCTTCGCCTTTGACCGATAAGACGATAATCGGAATTCGCGACTCGGTGCGGACGCGGCGACACAGTTCCAGTCCGTCCATATTCGGCATTCGCAAATCGGTAACGATCAAGTCCGGCGTCCACTCCTTCATCAAGTGAAGGGCTTCTTCGCCATCGGACGCAGTTCGAATACCATATCCCTGGCTGGAAAGGGATGTCTTCAGGACGCGCGTGATCTGCGCCTCATCATCCACCACAAGGATGTTCCGCTTGACCTCTGATTGGGCCATCCCGCCTCACTTCATTTCTTGAGTGACTATGTGAACATCAACTGGGGGAGCATCTCGCAAGAACCTGTGTATCGCCGAAAGGTATAAATATCTCTTCCATCCTTTTTGGGCCGAGCGTCCGAAAACAACCTGCGTGATGTGTTTCTCCCGCACGATCTTAGCGACCTCTTCTGCGACGTTTTTTCCCTTTGCATGTGAAATCTTGGCGCCCAGATTTTCCGCAAAGCGAAGGTTTTGCGACAGACTACGCTGGTCCTGTGGATCTTCATCACTTCCGACATCAATGTAGATGACGTGTAACTCGGCTTCGATTCGCTGCGCCATCCGAGCCGCTCGCGCGATCAGGTATTGCGCTGCAGGACTGGAGCTGACGCATACCGCAATGCGCTCTCGCAACGCGAGAGTTTTGCCTAGCCCCTCTTTATCCAGGTACGACTCGAGACTGCGATCCACCGCTCGCGTAACTTGCTGCAGCGCCAGTTCTCGAAGTGCAATGAGATTGCCTGGTTGAAAAAAGTGGCCAAGGGCTTTTTCCGTGCGGTCGAGCGGGTAGATATCGCCGCGACGCATGCGGGTCTGCAAAGCTTCCGGCGTCAAATCCGCGAGCACGATCTCGTTTACCCTTTGTATTACCCAGTCTGGCACTGTCTCACGGACGCGAACTCCCGTGATGTTGAGAACTGTGGGCATCAAGCTTTCGATGTGTTGAACATTCATTGTCGACAACACGTCAATTTGCGCGTTGAGCAAATCCATTACATCTTCGTAGCGCTTGCCATGCTTGCTGCCTTCGATATTCGTGTGAGCCAATTCATCGACCAGTACGACTTTGGGCTTGCGTGCCAGGACAGCTTCCAGGTCCATCTCTTCAAAGGCAGCCCCCTTGTACTGAATCTTGCGCCGGGGAACGGTTTCCAATTTCGAAGCTAATTCCGCGATCCCGGATCGTCCATGAGTTTCCACGACTCCGATGACGACGTCTTCACCCCGGCTGTGGCGACGGATGCCTTCACTGAGCATATTGAAAGTTTTTCCCACACCCGGCGCATACCCAAGAAAGAGTTTGAAGACTGTCGCCTTCTTTTGTGGCCCTGCTTCTTGCAGCCACTGCTCGGGTGTCTTCGGCATGTTCTGTATTATCCTCAGTCGTCCACTGTAAATCGAATAGACTAACGTTTCTCTTGTGAAACAACCAATCGAGAATCCGGCCATGCGCTTTGCTGTCTGCACCGCCATCGTATCGGCACTTGTATTCCTGTACTTTCGATGGCTGCACGTGAACCCGACCACGGTCGGCTTCAGCCTCCTGCTCGCGATCCTGTTGATCTCAACCGCATGGGGTTTGCGCTATGCAATTTTCACCGCCATCATTGCCACAGTAGCTTACAACTATTTCTTTCTACCGCCGCTGTTCCGGTTCACAATTGCCGATCCGCAGAACTGGATAGCGCTCTTTGCCTTCCTGATGACGGCCGTAGTAGCAAGCCAGCTCTCGGAGCGCGCGCGGCGTGGCACGGAATATGCAGACCAGCGTCGCCGCGAAGTCGAAAGACTGTATTCCTTCAGCCAGCAGTTATGGCTCAGCGAGAACGTCTTCGAGTTGCTGAATGTTATCCCCAAACACATCGTGGATTCGTTTGCGGTTACCGGGGCAGCACTTTTTCTTGAGAGCAAGCAGGAGTCCTATTTCTTTGATGCCGCCAGCCAGTCGTTGTTTCCAGTCGATCAATTGAAGTCGATCAGTGATCGCGGAGAGCCCGTGCTCGACCGAAGGCTGAACCTCTGCTACATGCCTCTTCGGATGGGCGTTCGATCAGTCGGCGCCCTCGGGCTGGGGGGTTGCGATCTCTCTCGTGAAAGTCTGGAGGCCATCGGCAGTCTGGTCGCGATCTCCATTGAGCGCGCCAATACCATGGAAAAACTAAGCCGCAGTGAAGCGGCGCGTGAGAGTGATCGGTTGCGATCCGTGCTCCTCGACTCCGTCACTCACGAGTTCCGCACCCCGCTGACATCCATCAAAGCAGCGGCAGAAACATTGTTGACCGCCAGCGAACTGGAAAAACCATTGCGCAACGACCTGCTTGCAGTCATTAATGAAGAGAGCGACCGGCTGAATCGCCTCGTGGGAGAAGCGGGAGAGGTGGCTCAACTCGATTCCCACCAACTGCAGTTTAATTTCGAGTCGCACAACCTTGCGGAAGCCGTCGACAAGGCGATTAAGAGCGCGCCGCCCGCATTGCAGCGCCATCCTCTCGAAGTCACGATTCCGCCGAATCTTCCGCCCGTGCGAATGGATATGGAACGGATCACCGAGGTTATCGTTCACCTGCTGGACAATGCTGCCAAGTACTCTCCGTCGAATACGCCGATTCACGTTACCGTCGAACTGCGCGGCTCCGAACTGATCACAAGTGTTGCGGATCATGGTCCCGGAATCGACGAAATGGAACAAGAGATGATCTTCGAGAAATTTTATCGCGGACGAAATCAACGCATGATCATTCAGGGCACCGGCATGGGGTTGCCGATCGCAAAAGCGATCGTTGAACTCCACGGTGGGAAAATTGGAGTGACCAGCCAGCTGGACCGGGGATCGCTATTCTATTTTTCCCTGCCGACTGCTTAAAGAAACCGCACGAAACTCCAGCCAGACACTCCTCTCCCGAACCAAGCTCCGACTCGGAACCTATTGACGGCACATTATGGAGATCAAAGAACGGCGCGAGCCGCACGTCTAAGGCATGAGTAAAGCGCTCGAGAATGCTGGATCGTTGATCTGAAACGCTCGCACGCACTCTTAGCTTCTTCGCGTCAACTTGCCTTAGACTTCGTTCCTGGCAATCGTTTACTCTCGCTATTCGGTTGCTTCCGCACGAACGAGAGACCACGCTTCAGTTCTGCCGTCAGGTCAGTATTCTCGACGGCGACATGCACCGGCTTGCCCGATTCTTTGCCGAGCCACTCATTCAACTGATCCACTGTTGTGGTCACGAATCGACCCTCACGCCGGACCGGCATTCCATCGCCAGCCCATCGTTGCACAACTGAAACGGGTTCTCCTAAGAAGGCGGCGATTTGCTGCCAGCCTTTCAACGTTTCCGGCTGGCTCAGCTTGGTACGTTTCGGCATGGTATTTTCGGACGCCCAGACGCGAGAATTCGCGATGTGTTCACGCCGGGAAAGATTTAACCCGCGATCAAAGATAGGCGCGCACCGCCTTGCGAACTAGTTCTCCCGTGACACCGAAAACCGCGTGAGAAGCGAGCTTATACGCGTGAGATGAAAGCGGAACCTTCTTAGGGTTCTCGGACAATCCAAGTGCGGGCACGGCAAGTTCATCTGCCCCAACGAAAACGGCGCTGCCGTAGCCCACGCCGGCCAGCACCGGATGCAAGCTTTCCGGTGCATCGGGAGAAAATTCTCGCGCAATGCCGTATAGCGCTCCCAGCGCCGTTCCGAAGGCGTAGTGCACGACCATTCCGCCCTTTTTCTTCTGCTCTCGGGAAAGCTTCGTGTCGGCAATCTCGGCGATCTTCCCGGCAGCCTTCATCGTGGCGTCCTCGCCTTCCTTCGCCGAGTTTGCCCGCGAACCACCGTTATCCGACTTGCCCCGCTCCTCTTCGAGCCTCTCCGATAATTTGTTCCAGCCGTTTTGAAACTGCGTCATCACGATGGTTCCAGCCAGTCCGCCGGCCATTCCTGCGAGCAAGCCCTTCCACAATTTAGGAGATCGTCTGCGTATGAATTTCATCACTGCTCCATTGCTGAATAAGTTTTGCGCGGCGCACGTATTAAGATGAGCCGGCCCGTAATAGGTTGGCCGCCGGAATTTGTAGACACGCCGCCTGCATGCTCCCGCGCCAAATTACCCCATGTGCGAGAGCGTACGGAGTAGAGCTACATATCGTGCAGACAGGCCGGTCTAACCGTGCGTACTCTTAACTATCCGCCCACTCTGTTTTATGGGGAGTTGTGTCGTATGGGAACCGTTCTGGAATCACTCCGCGAATTTTTGAATGCACAATCAGCGCCGGTCCAACATGTGCGCCTTTGCCCGAAATGCGGCAATCCGCTGACCTACATCGATACCACATGCTGGCTTTACGAGAGAGACGAGGCATGGACCATTCACCTGCCGGTATGCCGAAATTGTGAATCGGCGACTGATGAAGCAAAAATCACAGCAAAAGCGATCGCGCTGGTGCCCCCTCCCCTGACTTTGTTTCATGCGAATGCATGGCGAGCCGCATACACGGCCGCTTTGTATGAATCCGATAAAAGCAAGGTGACTGATCGTGTGCTGGATGCGGAAACAGAGATTGCATTGCGGGTGCGGGAATTATTTCAGATTCCGGGCGACCACATTGAGGAAGAAACCGATCTGGACGATGCCATGTATGCCCTTCACGCCCTGCGCGGTGTGGCACAGCGGAACATCCTGATGAGCGTTATGAACGCCCGCGCCGCAGATACCAAGCTGGCAGCGTGAAGGCCTCGATTGGGTCGTACGAGAAACAGGTTTAGGAAAGAGCGCAAGCAATGTCCAGCGACACCACAAAAATTATCAAGAAGTGGGAGGACCTGGCTCGGGCGGCCGACCACGAAACCGATCCTGCTAAGCTGGCCATGATTATCAAAGCCATGTCCGCAGTATTCGAAGCTCCGGACCAGTCTACAACTGGTCCTCACGCTCAACCTCAGCGGAAATTTTTCAGCCGCTAGCAGTTTGCATACTTCTCATCGCGACCGCAGCTTCCCGTTCCTGAAGCGAACGGGAAGCGCGATGACCTGCTGCTCGCCTGCTAGCGAGCCGGCGCGGGCTGAGGATTTCCCTGGGGCTGCGGCGCCGAGAAATTTACTTTGGGAACTTGCCGCGCTCCTTCTGACGCTGACCCCGCCCATCCCGCAAAAATGCTGTTAGGAAATTGCTGCACGTAGGTGTTGTAATCCTGCAACGTGTCGTTGTAGCGCTTGCGCTCAACCGCAATGCGGTTTTCGGTACCCGCCAGTTCGTCCTGCAAACGCAGGAAGTTCTCATTCGACTTCAGTTGCGGATAATTCTCCACGACCAGCAACAGTCGCCCAATCGCACCATCGAGTTGGCCATTGGCCGCGATCTTCTGTTGTGGCGTTCCCGCCGAAAGCAGCGCCGAGCGCGCTTTGGCAATATCGCCGAATACAGTCTGTTCCTGCTGCGCGTAGCCCTTCACCGTCTCCACCAGATTGGGGATTAGGTCGGCGCGCCGTTGCAGCACGATATCCACCTGCGACCACGCTGATTTCACCGCTTCATTCTTCGTCACCAGCGTATTCTTCACGCTCACATATTGCCCGAAGAACACCAGCACAAATAGCAGCACAACGACGACAATTACGATGACTGCGATCAAACCCTTACCCATACGATCCTCCTCGAACCTGAAATCGAAACGCCCTTACCCTCGCCCGGATGATTCTGAGTCTAGCGCCTCATCGACTGCGGAAGTTACTTTCTCAACCGCGGCCATATAACGCGCCGCCACATCGTTGACATCCAGCCTTCTTGTTTCCGTTTTGCGCTCCCGCACGTCCAGAACCTGCTCGATTCCTGACGCGTCGAATCCCACCCTGTTCGCCAAGGCCTGCACCGCCCCTCGCCTGCCTGGCTGCGATGTGTCCCCGAGCGCAATCAGGGCATGGCGAAACAGCGTGGCGAACGATGGCGCTGCCCGCAGAAGCAGTTCCCACGATCGCTTATCGCTTCCCGACGCCAGCAGCACCTGCTGCCGCAGCAGGATCAATTTCTCCCGCAGCTCATATTCCACCTGTACGCGATGGATGTGCATCGAGATTTTCAACCCACTCACGATGTCTTCACCGTAAAGCACACGATGATGCTGCTGCATGTCCAGCAGTTCGATGGTGAATACATCCGTCGAGCGCTCCAGTTCGCGCCGGGTCATGCACAACGGCGCAGGTTGTTTCTGGCGGTCCCACCATTTTGCGAATGGCGCAAGCGCCTGCAGCGCAGCGAACGAACTGTCGCGCAGAACGCATAGTAAGTTCAGGTTCGAGAGCCCGGCATGAAAGTCTCCCGACACCGCCGAGCCAAAGAGAATAATGCTCTCAACGTTCGCCCCGCCCGCTTCGCGAACTCGTCTCACAAACTCCTGGATCGAGTCTTCAATCTTGCCGTCGATTCGTTTTGCAGGAACCATCGCGTCCTCGCTTGCTACCAACTGCCGCTCGCACCGCCGCCGCCCGAACTACCGCCGCCAAATCCGCCGAACCCGCCCCCCCCCCCCCCCCCCCCGCCAAAACCACCCCCCCCCAAACC
>QIAK01000427.1:16062-16750 GCA_003225515.1 Acidobacteriota bacterium
CCAGAAAAACAGGCTGCGCAAGGGCGTCACGAGGATGATTAACACGATCACCACAATCGCGATCATCCCACCAATCGAAATGCCCTGGTCCGGTTGGCGCAAGCTCCGAGTCGGGGCACGCGGCAGCGAGTTTGTGAGTTGGACTCCCGCATCGCTCGCGATAACCTCCGCGACGCGGTTCGTGACCAACTGCAGCGCTTCGTTATATTGCTGGCTGCGCAACAGCGGGATCGCTTCCCGATGAAATCCGCCCACTTTGCCATCCGGCAGAATCGGTTCGAGCCCGTACCCTACCTCAATGCGATCCTTGTGATCCTGTATCGCGTACAAGATCAGAACCCCGCGATCGGTCACCTTGCTCCCAATACCCCATTTCTTGAACAGATCGACGGCATAGCTCTCGATGTCCGAGCCATCCAGCGTGTTCACCGTTACCAGGGCGATTTGGGCGTGAGCTTTCTCGTCGACCTGCCGGCAAGTGTCATTAATCTGCGCAATCGTGTTCGGGTCAAGAACATGCGCGAAGTCATTTACGTAGCCTGTGGGCTTTAGTTGTGAGACCGATTCGGCCTGCAGAAATATGCCCAGCGACAATACCAACAGCGTAGCCAGACAGACTTTCGAGCGGAAACTCACTTGCAAATTGTACAGGACGGGAACTGGGCGTCCGGCATCGGGCATCCCGGCG
>QIAK01000427.1:16828-22117 GCA_003225515.1 Acidobacteriota bacterium
TCAGCCGCAAGAATGATGATGAGCAACGTGGCGAACTCTGAAAATACGCGACGTTGGCCTCGCCTGCCGGTTGACATGCCCGTCCGCGTGGTGACCTCGAAAGGCTTCTCGACCACCGTTGTCGAGGGCCGCGGCACCGAAATGAGCGAAGGCGGCATGGTTTTGTATGCGGGAATCCTGCTGAACCCCGGCGACCTGCTCGAGATCGAATTCGATACGCCCGCGCCCTCGCGCCTGCCCGCCATCGTGCGCTCCCGCAACGGCTTCTGCTTTGGCCTGGAATTCATCACCCCACTACCCGCCTGATTCTGCGCTCCTACAGTTTGCATTTCTTACTGGATCAGTCATCCCCGAACGTCCGCGCTTTCACCAAGCGAATGAGGATCTCGCGCGGACCCTATGCAGAATTCATCTCCGGTGGCATTCCCCGCCACTTTGTTCTAGCATCGGTGAGCACGTTCAGGAGCTCCATGTACTTCGAACAGTTCTACCTGGGATGCCTCGCGCACGCCTCCTACATGCTGGCTTCAGAGGGAGAGGCCGTGGTAGTCGATCCCCAACGCGACGTCGAGTTGTACCTGAAAGCGGCCGCCGACCACGGTGTTGTCATCCGCCACATCTTTGAGAGTCATCTGCACGCCGACTTCGTTTCCGGACACCGCGAACTTGCCGCCCGCACCGGCGCGACCATCTACATGGGCGCCCAGGCCGGAGCGACCTTTCCTCACGTGCCGGTGCAGGACGGGTTTCAGTTGAAGTTTGGCAAGGCGTCGATACGCGTGCTGGAAACGCCCGGTCACACCCCGGAAAGCATCTGCATGGTCATCACCGACGAGGAGAAATCTTCTGCGCCCTGGGCGGTTCTCACCGGTGACACCTTATTCATCGGTGACGTGGGCCGCCCCGACCTGTCGCCGTGGCACACGCCGGCGCAACTCGCGGGCTTGCTCTATGACAGCCTGCATGGCAAATTGCTGACCCTTGCCGATAATGTGCTCGTGTATCCAGCCCACGGCGCGGGTTCTCTCTGCGGAAAGAATATGCGTGCCGAGCGCTCGTCCACGATTGGGACCGAGCGCCTCACCAACTACGCGCTGCAAATCAAAAGCAGGGAAGAGTTCGTTCGGCAGTTGACCAGCAATCTTCCGGCGCGCCCGGAATATTTCCTGAAAGATGCCGAGATCAATCGCACGGGCGCCGCGGCGTTGTCCGACCTGCCTGCGCTTCGAGCCATTGAACCTGCCGAATTGAAGACGATGTTGAGCGCGGGTGAAATCGCGCTCGATGTTCGCTCCAATGAGGAGTTTGCCGCCGGACACGTGCCCGGCTCGGTCAACATTGCGCTCGGTGGACAGTTTGCCTCGTGGGCCGGCACCGTGCTGGGCTTGTCGGCACATCCCGTGCTGATCGCTGAATCGGGCGAGCAGTTGGAAGAGGCGCGGCTCAGGCTGACACGCGTCGGCATCGAAGTTCTCGACGGATATCTTCATGGAGGCCTCGCCGCCTGGAAGCAGGCCGGCTTTCCGATCGCGACCATCGCGCAGATTACCGCCAGCGAACTCGAGGCGCGCATCCATTCCAAGAACAACCCCGTGCAAGTGCTCGACGTGCGCCGCGAGCCCGAGTGGGACGCCGCGCACATCGAAAGCGCAAACTGGTGGCCGCTCGATAATTTCAGAGTTTCTCCGCCGGAACTCGACCACGACGCGCCCATCGCGGTCCACTGCAAGGGTGGCTATCGCAGCATGATCGCCAGCAGCCTGCTGCAACGTGCAGGCTTCAAGCACGTGATGAACATGACCGGCGGCTTCGATGCCTGGCAACAGGCCAAGCTGCCTACCGTCACCGGCAAGCCGGTAGGGGTCTAGATCGAGGTTTGGTCACGTTTCGGAAACACCCATGCGCGGACAGCCGCCCCTTCGGCAAGCTCAGGGCAGGCGCTCGCCTATCCGGTAGAGCGTGAGCCCAATCACATCCTGCCCGTCGCTGTGTAGAATAAACTCCTGCGATCTCGTGCCCGCCTTGTGGGGCACAAAAACAATTCCTCCGCGTCGAGGTTCTCATCATGGCCGATAAAGCCGTCGTTCTACCGAAGTCCGATACCCAGGGCCCGAACATTACTTCCATGTTGAACGAGCAGCGCAAGTTCGAACCTCCTGCCGAATTCAGCCAGAAGGCACACATCAAGAGCCTTGCGGAGTACGAGCGTCTGTATAAGGAATCGGTCGATGACCCGGACAAATTCTGGTCGCGCATTGCCGGCGAACTGCACTGGTTCAAAAAGTGGGACAAGGTTCTCGAATGGAATTGTCCGTGGGCGAAATGGTTTGTCGGCGGCCAGATCTGCCTCGACCGTCACGTGGATACCTGGCGCAAGAACAAGGCCGCGATCATATGGGAGAGTGAACCCGGCGAGGTCCGCATTCTGACCTACCAGCAACTCCATCGCGAGGTGCAGAAGTTTGCCAACGTGCTGAAAGGCCTTGGCGTGAAGAAAAATGACCGCGTCGCCATCTACATGGGCATGACGCCGGAGCTTCCGATTGCCATGCTGGCCTGCGCCCGCATCGGAGCGCCGCACACCATCGTTTTCGGCGGATTCTCTTCCAATGCCTTGATTGACCGCATTCACGATTCGCAGGCGACCGCCGTCATTACCCAGGATGGAAGCTATCGGCGCGGCTCGGAAGTGAAGTTGTTTCCTGCGGTCGAAGAGGCGTTGAAATCCTGCCCCAGCGTGAAGAATGTGGTGATTTACAAGCGCACCGGAACCGCCATCAACATGCAGGCCGGCCGCGATCTTTGGTGGCACGAGCTGATGGAGAAGGCCTCAGACGTTTGTCCGGCCGAGCCGCTCGACGCCGAACATCCGCTCTACATTCTTTATACGTCGGGCACTACAGGCAAACCGAAAGGCGTGGTGCACACCACCGGCGGATACTCCGTGGGGAAATGGGTCTTCGATTTGAAAGATGAAGACACCTACTGGTGCACCGCTGACATTGGATGGGTCACGGGCCACAGCTACATCGTCTACGGCCCGCTGCAGAACGGCGCCACCAGCCTGATGTACGAGGGCGCGCCCAATTTTCCAGAGCCTGACCGCTTCTGGTCGATCATCGCGCGCCACAAAGTAAACATCTTCTATACCGCGCCCACGGCGATTCGCACCTTCCTGAAATGGGGCGACGAATGGCCAAAGAAACATGACATGAGCAGCCTGCGCCTTCTGGGCACGGTCGGCGAACCGATCAACCCCGAGGCCTGGATGTGGTACCGCGATGTGATTGGCGGCGATCGCTGCCCGGTGGTCGACACCTGGTGGCAAACCGAAACCGGGCACATCATGCTCACCCCAATACCCGGCGCGATTGCGACCAAGCCCGGATCGGCGACACGCCCGTTCCCCGGCGTCGAGGCCGACATCGTCACCATAGAAGGCAAGTCCGTGCCCCTGGGGTCGGGCGGTTTCCTTGTCATCAAGCGGCCGTGGCCGGGAATGCTGCGCACCGTTTACGGCGATCCTGACCGCTACGTTAAAAATTACTGGTCACAAATTCCCGGCATGTACTTCACCGGAGACGGCGCACGCAAAGATAAAGATGGATATTTCTGGATCATGGGACGGGTTGACGACGTGCTCAACGTCAGCGGCCATCGCCTGAGCACGATGGAAGTGGAAAGTGCTTTAGTCGCTCACGAAGCCGTGGCGGAGGCCGCTGTGGTAGGGCGTCCCGATGACCTGAAGGGGCAGGCGATTTCAGCCTTCGTCACGCTTGAGCAGGGAAGAAAGCCATCGAACGAACTAAAAGAAGAGTTGCGAAAGTGGGTGACGAAAGAAATTGGCGCGCTGGCCAAGCCTGACGATATCCGCTTTACCGACTCGCTGCCAAAAACGCGCAGCGGCAAAATCATGCGCCGCCTTCTGCGTGAACTGGCCACCAATGGTGAAGTGAAGGGCGACACCACGACTCTCGAAGATTTCGCCGTGATCGCAAAACTGAAAGAACAAGACGAAGCTTAGCTGTACCGTTCCGAAAAGAATGGAAGTCACGAAGGGGAAATCGTGATTTGCCCGAACCAGCTTACTGGCTCAGTTTGATCGCCAGTTGCCGCTCCGGTTGCGTCATTTCGCCCCACAGCTTTTGCAGGTCGGCCTGCACGGACTGGTTCTCGGGATCCTTGCGTAGAGCCAGCGCAAACCAGCGATACGCGGTAGGCAGATCGTGAGGAGTACATAATCCCGCCGAGTAAAGCGCGCCCATCTCGACCATTGCTTTGGCATTGGACTGGTTCGCCGCCGGTTTCAGTAGACGCATGCCACGCTCGCAATCCTGGGCGGCTCCGCGTCCATAAATATACTTCCGCGCCTCAGTCACTGGATCGGCAGCCTTGGCTGGGACGGCGGCATGAGGCTTGGGTGCAGCCGCAGCTTTGCTAGGCCTCGGCTTCGGCGCTGGAGGCACATCGGCAGTAGTGGCAGGTTCTTTGTCCGCAGCTGCTGGCGCTGTGGCCGCAGGGGTTTCAGGCGGATTGGCAGCCTCAGTCGAAGGCGGAGCGTCTGCCGTTGCAGGCGCATTGTCGGGGGACACGGGTGCCGCTGCGGAATTCGTTCCTGAATTTGCGGGAACTGAATTGACAGCTGGATTTGCGCCACTTGGACTGGCGGGCGGATTAGCCGCAGCTGCGTCCGGCAGAGGCTGAATCGATGGTGTAGCCGGCGGATTGGAATTCGTCGCAGCCGCAGGCGCTGTCGTTGAAGTCGTGTCGGTGGAGTCTGGATTCTGAGTCGCCGCGGGCGGTTTGTTTGAGCTCGAACTCATCCACGGCAGGCCATGATTTTTCCAGCGCATATAGCCGAAACCCACAGCCAGCGCCAGGGCCAGCAGAATCACGATAAATTTTCCCGCGCCACCGCCCTTGTGTTCTTCCTCGTCATCCAGCAGGTACTCGAGACTTGAACTTGAGCGGCCATGCGGATCGGTGCTCAAACTTGCGCGCTTGCGCGGAGCAGGATCGTTTAGCCCCAAAAATGATGGCCCGCTGATGAAGGACAAATCCTCGGATCCAGGCGAGGTGCGAGGCTCAGAGGTATGCGGGACCGTGGGGGTGCTGCTGCCGCTCGAAGATGATCGGACTGCGGCGCCTTGAGCCGTTGCCGACACGACCGGCTCGGGCGCAGGCAGCAGCGTTGCTCCGCACATCCCGCAAAAGCGGTTGGAGTCCAAATTTTCGTTCCCACACCTCGGACAGCGCACCAGCCCTCCTAATACATATAGCTTACGATAT
>QIAK01000428.1 GCA_003225515.1 Acidobacteriota bacterium
GAGAATAGCAGACGCAAATTAGCATTCGGGCACCAGGCATGTGGCCCAGAACTTGCCGCCTCCTGCGATAATCTGAACGTGATTCCTCCCACTGCATCCATCCGTTCTCTGTTTCTCGATGGTCCCATGGGACGACTCGAAGCCCTGCTAAACGCGGGTACCGAGACCGCAACCCACGCTGCTCTCGTGTGTCATCCCCACCCGCTCTTTGGGGGAACGCTACACAATAAAGTTGTCTTTCATACCATGAAGGCGCTGAACAGCTTCGGTTTTCCCGTGCTGCGGTTCAACTTTCGTGGAGCAGGATTGAGCCACGGCGAACATGACCAGGGCAGCGGAGAAGTCGATGATGTTCAAGCCGCTCTCAATTGGCTCGACGCCGAATATCACTTGCCCCTGGTGTTCGCAGGATTTTCTTTTGGGGCCGCCGTTGGACTGCGCGCTGCTTGTGCGGATGCGAGAGTGAGAGCGGCAATCGGCGTCGGAACGCCCATTGGTCCTGTAGTTGCCGGCAGCGAAGTCCCACGCACATATACGTTTGATTTTCTGCAAGAGTGCGCCAAGCCGAAGTTGTTCGTCAGCGGAGCGCGCGACCAGTTCGGTCCCCGAGTCAAATTGGAAGCTTTAGTCGCGTCAGTGCCGGAGCCGAAGAAACTAATCCTGATCGAAGGCGCTGACCACTTCTTCGAGGGCCGCCTGCGCGAGCTGCGCGAAGCGATCGAAGCGTGGGTGAAAGAAGCTCTCAGCTCTCAGCCGTCAGCTATCAGTTAATTCTGGGACGTTGTTGTTCACGGCTTTGCTGACAGCTAATAGCTGAAAGCTGACAGCTGTTACCCGACGGCTCTCTATAATCCTGTCCATGTCCGAAACCGGCCGTGAATCCCAGTTCCGCCGCATGCGTGAGGATGCGCTCGCGATCTTTCGCCAGGCATTGGCTGAGGCATCAATTTCCAAAGCCTTTGCGCGGCACGTGGAGTACGAACGTGGAGTGTTGCGCCTCTGCGACGATCTCTACCACCTGCACTCCTACTCGAGCGTGCTGGTTGTGTCACTGGGCAAGGCCGGACACAGCATGGTCGAAGCTCTATCGCAACAAATCGGCGCGTCGCTCGAAGGAGTCGTAGCCAGTTCGGTCGAGTCGACCACACAGGTTCATGGCTTCCGGTACTTTCGTGGGGGACATCCCACGCCCAATGAGGAATCCATTCAGGCGGCGGGCGCGATTTTGCGAATGCTGGAGGCGCAGCCTGCGTCGGCACTCGTGCTCTTCCTGCTCAGCGGTGGAGGTTCTTCCATTGTCGAAAAGCCCATCGATGACGAAATTGCCCTCGCCGATCTGATTGCCACCTACCGTGCTCTGGTGCTTTCCGGCGCGCCCATCGCCGAGATCAATGCCGTGCGCAAGCATCTCTCCGCGGTGAAAGGTGGACGATTAGCGCAGGCTGCCTTTCCAGCGGAACAGGTGTCATTGCTGGTTTCCGATGTTCCCGATAGCACGCCCGATGCTCTCGCATCCGGTCCGACGATGCCAGACTCCAGCAGCATCAAGGACTGTTACCGCATCGCGGAAAAATATGAATTGCTCCGGCAATTCCCGGCGTCGACGCGCGAACTATTCCAGCGTCATGCGCTTGAAGAGACGCCCAAGTCCGACGATCCCGCCTTTCATCGCGCGCGCTGGTGGCCGGTGCTTTCGAACCAGACTGCGATTGAAGAGGCGAGCCTGGCAGCTGAGCGCGCGGGATTCATTGTGCGAGTCGACAACTCCTGCGATGACTGGGATTACGAGAAAGCCGCGAACTATCTGCTACAGCGGGCGCGCAAGTTGAGAAAACAATTCTCGCCAGTCTGCCTGATTTCCGGCGGTGAAGTTACGGTGAAGGTCACGAATGGCGCCGGGGTTGGTGGACGCAATCAGCAGTTTGCCCTGGCCTGCGCGAACCAGATCGCGGATGAAAACATCACGATCCTGAGCGCGGGAACCGATGGGGTAGATGGAAACAGTCCGGCTGCCGGAGCCGTGGTCGACGGTTCGACTATCCAACGCGCGGGAGCTCGCGGACTGGATGTCATCGCCGCTTTAAAAAAGTTCGATGCGTATCCGTTATTCAACGCGCTCGGGGACGCGATCGAGACCGGCCCCACAGGGAATAATCTGCGCGATTTGAGAATCGTGCTGGTTTATTAGCGCCGTGTCGCGGGCTTCGCCCACGCGGGACAGCCGAGGCGGCTGTCCATACGTGAGCTGTGCAGCTGTTTACTATGCGGTCTTCTGCATCTTTGCCATGGCTTCGTCCATGCTGCGCTTCATTTCATCGCTGGACATATCTTTCGTGTGCGTCGCAATGGACCATTTGTGGCCGAACGGATCTTTGAGTTTGCCGTAACGATCGCCCCAGAACTGGTCTGTCACGGGCATTTCAACATGCGCGCCCGCTTTCACGGCACGATCGAATGCGGCATCAACGCCGTCCACGTAAATATGCAGGCCCATGCCGGCGCCGCCGTTGCTTAGCGGCGAGAGCGCGCCGAACTCGGGAAACTCATCACTGAGCATGATGATGGAATCGCCAATCTTCAACTCGGCGTGCATGACTTTTCCATCCGGACCTTTCGCTACTCCTCGCTCTTCGGCGCCGAACGCCTTTTTATAAAACTCGATCGCGCGGAGCGCATCGCGCACGGTCAGAAAAGGGGTGACAGTGTGGTATCCCTCAGGAACTGGCTTTACTGACATTTGGAACCTCCAGATTTGGAAATTTATCGCGAGAGGTCAGTGTACCGGAAAAGGGAGAGCCAATTGTAAACAGAGGGTTACAGCTAGAAAAATCTGGTAACGCCTTCTTCCATTACAACCACGCGATCTGTGGTTCCAGCGGCGCTCGCTTCCTGTTCGAGTAGTTGCAGCGGTTCGTCCACAGGTTCGTGGGACAGGCGGAAAGTTCCATAGTGCATGGGAACCATCCAGCGTGATTTCAAGTCGAGAAAGGCGCGCATGGCGTCGGCGGGATCGGTGTGCACGTTGCGGAATTGCGGTGGATTGTAGGCGCCGATCGGGAGCAGTGCGAGCTCGGGCGCCAGCCTGCGGCCAATTTCACTGAAGCCCGCGAAGTAAGCGGTATCTCCCGCGTGATACACAGAGTGCTTGCCGGCCTTCAGGACATAACCGCCATAACCGCGATGCGAATCCTTCAAGATGCGAGCGCCCCAATGTCGCGAAGGCACGTGCGTCACCGACAAGCTACCACGCCGGGAACTCTTCCACCAATCCAGTTCAATGATTTCGGAAAAGCCAAGATCGGAAACCAGATCAGAAACATGCGTCGGGATCACAATGGATGGCGCGACTCCTCGCCTGCGCAGGTTATTCTGCACAAGAGCACGCAGTGATGGACGGTGAAGATGATCGAAGTGAGCGTGTGTTACCAGCACCGAGTCGATCGCGGGAAGATCGGCGATGCGCAGCCCGGGGCGGCGCAGTCGCTTCAAAACGAAGAGCCATCGCGCGAAATTTGGATCGATGAGGACGCTCTGTCCGCCAATCTGCAGGAAAAAACTGGCGTGGCCGATGAAGGTCACTCCGAGTTCTCCATTGGTGGCCAGGCGAGGCTTGTGAGTCTGGCCGGAGCGTGGCGTCACTGCGGAGCGCCGCACCAAACGTCCGAACTGGGTGGCGCGTTTTCGTAGGGCCGGATTGCGAAGCGTTTGTTTAAGCATCGTCCAACGGAGCCTGGGGGTGAACCGATGACAGCCTCGGTTCCATCATCCTAAACCTTATCGCCGCCAGAACAAGCGAATAACTTGTAACGACGGATAAATCATCACCTATAAAGTTTAGATGAATTCAAAGCATGTGCGGCTGCTTTAGTTATCGGAGAGTAACGTCAGTAATCTCTGCATTTCTTTACAAATGAAAACGGCAGCGAAATGCTGCCGAAGGTCGTGCATCGGGGCAAAGCGTACTCGTGCGACTATCATTCTGAGCTCGTGTTCGTGATCCAGCGTGTGCGCGGAATCTCGCGATGTCCCCCGTCGTCGTAGAAGAATTTCATCTGGTGATCGGACACGGGGTTGGGCACGGGGCGGTCGTCCACCGAACTGAACCGTGGAGTGTCGAGAGCAATTGGCAGCGGCGTCTTGGTCGTGAACATGGATTCGCTAAACACTGAGCCAACGTTCGCCTGAGCGACCGGGAAAATTCCAAACGGATTTCCGTTTACATAAGAGACCCCAATGTAATCCGCGACCATCGGTCCATTGTCGGAGTTCGGCAGCCATCCCACCTTCATCGGACCGGCGATTTTCACGCCCGCAGTCCAGGTTGCACCGCCATCCACAGAAGTCGTGAAGCCCACATCCAATTGACAGGTCGTGTTCGTGCAGCTCTTGTTCGGATAGTAGTAATAGACAATCGTGATGTGCGCGTTGGCTCCCGCGGTCGCCGGATCCACGCCGATGCCAGGGATAAAATGATCCACCGTGCTGGTCGTCGGGTCGATGGGAATGCGGGACACAGCGCTCCAGGTCTTGCCATCGGATGAAGTGCTCATCACGATGTCGTTGGAAGCGCAGCCGGAGCGGAAGCGGCAATCGGACCACACTACAAAAACTTTCCCAGCGCCATCGATGCTGGCCGCAGGCAGGTTAGGATTGCGCAACCCAGCAGCAACGAAGTGGCTGTTGATGCTGGCAATCTGCTGACTTCTCCCCCAGGATACCCCGCCATTCGTAGAACTGAATACGTCAATACCACCGCCCTCAAAGGGCACAATGATGGTGCCGTTCGGTTGCACCAGCGGTTCGCCGCCAAGGCCTCCGGCTTTATCGGAAGAAGCCAGGCCCGGACCCCAGGTTTTGCCGCCATCACTGGAAACGCTCATCAGAACGTCGCCGCTGCCGAAGGCCTGATCCCACTCCGTATAACAATTCCCGTAGAAGGGACTGGTCGTGGTGTTGTCGCACACGGTCCAATTCTTGTCGTCGAGATGGGTCTTATCGATGATGATGGGATTGCCCCAGTTCAGGCCATTCGTAGAACGGCTGACCGCGACGTCGCCAATGAGAGAGCAGCAGCTCAGCCCAGCAAGGGGCAGGGTAGAGATCAGCCATTGACCGTGCTTGGCATCGTAAGCCACTGAGGGATCGGCGGCCGCGCCGTAGGTTCCTCCCTTGTAATTCACGGTGAGCCCCGGAAGATTTCCAAAATGCCAGGTCGCGCCTCCATCGATAGACGTCGAGAATCCGACGTCGCCGCTGCCCCAGCCAATGCTGCCCGGCCGTCGGGCCACATGGAACGCGCTGACAATGGTGTTGCCCCACGCGAACGAGTCGGGCTCAACTTCGGTCTTATGATCGCTGTCGCTGTTAGTGAGATTATCCACACTGATTCTGGTGAGCGCAGTCTGTGCGGTCGAACCCAGCGACAGCGAGAGAGAAAGGGCCAGCAGGGCGAACAGGGTTCGTCCACCAAGACATTTGGACAGCGAGGAGTTCATCAGAAGAGTCCTTGTGTGCGGAGTATGAATCGCTTGCAGGGCAACGGATGATCGTCGGGCAGACGAAATCCATCCCGCGAACTATATCCGATCGGGCGGGTGGTGTCGATGTGAAGGAATTTTCACATTCGCACTACCCTTGCTCGGGTCAGTTTGAATTCCTTTCGTGGATGAGCCATCCCTAACGCCCGCGCTTTCACCAACGGGCCGAGAGATCTCACGCGCATCACCCGTGTCGCTCCGCGCGAGATCCCCGAGTCGGTCAGAATTCAAACTAACCCACCACCCCTTACCAGGATTGCTTGACCTGAATCGCGCCGTCATTTCTAATCCGAAAACGTTCTTTTCTTGGATAGAACGAAGGAGAAGTCCTCATGCGAGTTGCGTTTGTGGGATTGGGAATCATGGGTCACGCGATGGCCACCAACTTGGTGAAGGCGGGCCACGAAGTCACGGTTTGGAATCGCACGCCGGGCAAGTTGGTGGAAGGTGCGGGCGTGGCTCCGAATCCGGGAGCAGCGGCACAGGGTGCGGAAGTCGTATGGTTGTGCGTTTCCGATACAGACGCCGTAGAAACTGTAATCTTCGGCAAGGATGGCGTGCAAGCGTCGCTGACCGAAGGCATGATAATTGCCGATTCGAGCACCATTTCACCTTCCGCCACAATGAAGTTCGCCGAGCGCGTGAGTGCGAAAGGCGTCGCCTGGGTGGACGCGCCGATGACCGGGTCCAAGATTGGAGCGCGAGACGGGACCCTGGTCTTTATTGTAGGAGGAAGCGAGGGTCCGGTGGAGCAGTTGAA
Source organism: Acidobacteriota bacterium (assembly GCA_003225515.1). Classification (GTDB taxonomy): domain Bacteria; phylum Acidobacteriota; class Terriglobia; order Terriglobales; family Acidobacteriaceae; genus Sulfotelmatobacter. Next base: position 6,298 of record QIAK01000428.1, read on the forward strand.
GCCGCTGTTTGCAGCCATGGGAAAAAGGATCTTCCGCATGGGCGACACCGGCAAAGGACAGGCCACGAAGCTGGCAATGAACTTACAGATCGCTCTGATTTTTGAAGGATTTGCGGAGGCCCTGACGCTGGCCACAAAACTAGGAGTCGATACGCAACAACTTCTCTCGCTGATCGAGGCCACCATGGTGCGCTCGGGGGTGGTGGATTACAAAGGTCCGTTTATTCTGCAACGTGACTTCACTCCGAATTTTCCGCTCAGGCTAATGCATAAGGATATCCGCCTGACGCTGGAGGCGGCGAAGGAGGCCCGGGTAAAATTGCCGGCGCTCGAAACCGTGGAAGAGATTTATGAGATGGCCTCGGAAGAAGGGAACCGCGACCTCGATTACGCCGCGACGCTCATGCTGCTGGAGAAATGGGCGGGCGTGCAGGTGAAAGGAAAAGCCGCCTAGCAGGTTGGGGAACAGCTGCGGAGCGGCGAAATATTTTCGCCCAGGACTTAAGTCCTGGGTAATGCGGAAATGATGAACAAATCCCGAAGGGACGGCACAAATTCCCGCGCCGCAATATCAGCAGAATCAACGGGCATTAAAACCGTCACGTTACCCTCGTAATCCCTCGAAAACCGCTATTACACAACTATTACAGTCATCCTGTCGTTCCCCTTGGTAGGTTATTTGTAGGGCTGATCGCACTCACAATAACTACGAAATGGGGATTCTCCTTGGATATGGAATTACAAGATCTCGAAAAACGGCAGGCTGAGAAAGGCGAAGTGAATTGGGTGACCGCCGCCTTCATGGCGGCGTTCCACGTCGGCGCTATCGCGGCGCTTTTCTTCTTCACTTGGAAAGCATTGTTGGTCGCGATGTTCTTGTGGTGGGTGTCTGGCAGCCTCGGCATCGGAATGAGCTATCACCGCCTGCTCACGCATCGCGGATACAAGACTCCGAAGTGGGTGGAATACTTCCTCACAATCTGCGCCACGCTCGCACTTGAGGGCGGACCGATTTTCTGGGTAGCGACGCACCGCATTCACCATCAATATTCGGATCTGGAAGGCGATCCCCATTCCCCGATTGACGGCAAGTGGTGGGCGCATATGGGATGGATTCTCATGGGCAAGTCAATGCACCATGACACCACGACGCTGGCCCGCTACGTCCCCGATCTCGCCAAGGATAAGTTCCACGTTTGGATCACCAAATATCACTATGTTCCGCAGGTCGTGCTGGGTATTGCGCTGTTCGCAATCGGCGGACTGCCCTGGCTGCTGTGGGGAACCTTCATGCGCGTCGTAGTGGGACTGCACGCGACCTGGCTGGTGAATTCGGCGACGCACTCCTGGGGTTCGCGGCGCTTTGCCACACGCGATCTTTCCACCAACAGCTGGTGGGTCGCGCTGCTCACCTTCGGCGAAGGCTGGCACAATAATCATCACGCCCATCCGACGGCAGCCCAGCATGGATTCAAATGGTATGAAGTCGACATGAACTGGTACGGCATCTGGGCGCTGAAAACTCTGGGCCTGGCTTGGGATATTAAGCGAGTCAATCTTTCGGAAGTGCAGCGAGGATTAGTCGCCACTCCGAACGGCCGCCTGATTACTGCGGCGATGCCGGAAGTCACGCTGGCGGCAGGCGACTAAGATGTTCCATCCATGAACTGAAAATCAGCCCTGGCCTTCCCGGCCGGGGCTTTTTTATTGTCCAGAAGTTAAATCGCGTCTGACTCGAACCATCATGCTTCGCTGATTTAGTCAGCACCGTCGCGTTCTGCCCCTCATCGAGGCCCACACGCGGTAAAATCAGTCCGATTCAGGTCTGAGAACCGTCCTCATGCACATCTCCAGCCGCCGCGGAACCATCGTCTTCTTCTTATGCTTGGGCATCGGCCTGGTGGCGCTCGCGATTGCCCTGAACGTCGGATGGATCATCCTCAACTGGCGCGAGGGAGTGCTGCTGTTTTTTGGGATAATCTTTTTCGCTTTGATCATTGCAGGAATGGTGGTGAATACGATTTTCTTGGTGCGGGAACTTCGGCGCAGCGAACAACATGACAGCTTTATTAACGCGGTGACGCACGAGTTGAA
>QIAK01000429.1 GCA_003225515.1 Acidobacteriota bacterium
CCTCTGGCAGCGCGACGATTACTCGAAACTGACGGTCTCGGGTAAGAGGCATCAAGGCTTCTTGCAGCGTCGCCGCATACTCCAGACATGAAACCAGGGATTCGTTCATTCCCGCGAAGGGAAGATGGACATGGTTGATAAAACACTCAAACCCCGTTTTGTCAGGAAGATCTGTGATCTTCACATGCTGCTTATTAGCTTCCCAGTGGTTCTTGAGCAGGACGCAGTCGTCAAAGATTTCCAAGGTTGGGAGTTGCCCCGAATTGGCTCTTACTAGCAGTGGCCACCGGAGACCCGCCCTCTGCAACAAGGCAGACATTTTGCTGTTCATTCTTATCCCACTATTCCAAGACATCGGGTTCGCCAATTCCAAGGTATTTATACCCCCTCTGGATCGCATCCTGCGCGTCAGGATTCTCCAAAAGATTTCTATTCTGAGTGTTAGAAAGGCCCTCGAACTTACCATCCTTAAAATTGTACTGATATGTTTCGGGGTTCCCTTTTCCTGATAGTGAATCTGTCCGGGTCTCTCGCCCGGAGCGGGGTTTTTCGACATCGATACGAGCTCCGCCGCTCTTCCAAAGGCCGTCGCTACGAAGCGAGCGCCCCTTTAAGGATTTCTCGTAAGCGCTTTGCAACCACCAGGTCTTCTCCCGGCTGCAACATCCAAACTCCGACGACAATCGTATTCGCTCCGCCCGGCAATCCGGCGCTGGCGGGAGCACCGCCCGTGGATGGATTTAGTTCAATTCGGGGTTTGCCTGCGCGCATCTTTTGCATGACTTCCGCCCCCGTGATCCTTACCCGGTTCTGATCGTAGGTGATGAGAAGGTGCGGAACATGATTCGCAATTTCAGGAACAAAGATCTGCGCATGCACGGTCGGAATCGCGTTCAGATGTTTGGCAATCCGGTCAGCCCGCTGTCGGCACAGTGCTTCGATGGCAGCATCATCCTGCTTAAGAAACCAGTCCACAGCGGCCACCAATCCCACAATTTCCTCCTTCGCTACCTTCATCCCGCGCCCTACAGTATTGGAGTTGGGTGAGTTGTTTTTTCTGGCCGCTTCAATCAGGTCCTTTCTTCCCAATAACAGACCAGTACACTGCGGTCCGCGAAGGCCTTTTCCTCCTGAGAAGGTCACCAGATCGAATCCCATCTGTGTGTAGTTCCACAGGTTGGAAATCGGCGGAACGTCGGCAGCCGCGTCGTTGAAGCAGGGCACTCCATGCTTGTGGGCCCCGCGTTGTAGAAATGCGCCATCACTGTACGCTCGGTGAATGCTTGCTCGTATTGCTCGAGAGTCTCAACCTCTACAAAAAGAATGCCGCAATTCCGCAGTGCATGGTCATACCCATAGCGATGACCTTTTTGAACGATGACTTCATTCTTAAGCTGAGACATATCCGTTGGAATGTCGAGAGTGGGCTGCTCATTTCCCATGGTGATGCATGCTGCCGTTCCCACGACTAGCGCGGCCGCGGCGCCAGAGGTGACGAGAGCGGCCTCACAACGAAGCCGCTTGGCCAGATATGTTCCTGATGCTTCAATGAGTTCATTGAGATTAACCGGATGTCGCGCGGCGAGTTCGATAGCTGACCTGACCTCGTCCGGCATAGTAGAAGCCGAAAGCACGGTGTAGGTACCGGCCGCGTTGATCAAGGGCGTGACGCCAAGTTTCTGATAATAGTCCACGGCTTTTGGCACGGCTTTGGCTGACTCCTGAGCCGCTATTCGTGGAATTCCAGAGAGTGCTGCGCCTCCAGCCAGAATCGCTTGTGCTCCATTGCGCAGCAGCTTTCTCCGACTCATCGTTTGCATGGTCAGTCCCCCTCACCAACATCTGCAGCTAAGGAATTCAGTCCCGCGGGTAGTCGTCTGCTCTAGCCGGCAACGACTCACCGCGATCCGGAACCGTGAAATACTGCGGACGCGCTTTTTCCCAATCCACCATGCTGAGTCCAGAAGGGTCGTACGAAATGCGTCCCGCCCGAACTGTCATGCGCGCTGATAATCGTACATTGCCTTCCATTTTGGCGACGCCGCAGTCGATGTAGCCGAAGCGTCCTTTCAACAGTTCCAGAACGGCAATATCAGCATCCTTGCCTACCGACAATGTCCCCAGGTCTGGCCTGTGAATCTCGCTCGCCGGATTCACAGTCGAGCGGCGAATCACATCGTCCAAAGGAACGCCCATGGCCAGGAACTTCGACATGACATTGTTCATGCTTACAACGGTGTAATTGCCTGCATGCAGGTCGGTAGAGAAGGAATCGGGTATAAATCCTTGTTTGTCGGCGGTAACGGCGTTGCGAAACCAGAAGCTGCCGCTCCCGTGGCCGACATCAAAAATGACGCCGCGGGCCCGGGCCTGCGCCATGGCAGGATTGATTTTTCCATCGGGAAGGATGATAGGAAATTGTTGAGCGAACACGTGAGTGTGAATGTCTCCGGGCCGCATCTTTTTCAGGATCAGGTCCTCGTAAGTTCTCTCCGCTCGCGGCCAGAAATCGAACATGACGGGAACATTGGCGAGCGTGCCGCATTCAATGGCACGGTCCACCGCGCCCCATGGCGCGTGTCCCGCATCCCACGTCTCCTTCGTCCAGTAGTGGGCGGTTTTTACTCCGACGATGAGGTCCGGATATTTTTTGATCGTCGCGGCGCAAAGCTTGACGTCCATCTCGTCCAGGCTCTGCTCGAGTCCGCCACCCATGCCGTTCGCTACGATGTTGGGAAATGCCAGCACCCGCACTCTGGCTCGATCAATGACTTCTTCCTTCTCCATTAGAAATGTCTCGGCTCCCGCGGTGCCTGCATCCACGATCGTGGTCACCCCGGACTGCAGTGCCAGGTCTGCTGGAATTCCGAGGGGCAGAGCGTGCGCTCGCGATTCCGGAGTGAACCAATCCAGTGGCGCGCCTCCGTGGCCGACATGGTAGTGAATGTCGATGAGCCCGGGCGTCACATAGAGCTTCGATACATCAACCACTTTGCCGGCCAGCTCCGCCGGAATATTTTTTTCAACGGCAGCAATTTTGCCCTGGAAAACAGCAATATCTCGTACCTCATCGATGTGATTGGCGGGATCAATCACATGGCCGCCTTTTAACAGCAGGTCATAATGAGGCGTTTGGGCAAATAACACGAAGGGAGCTCCCAGGAAGAGTGCGAACACCATAACTGCTGCGGCTGGTATTTTGGTCCGTCTGTCCATAGGCCTCTCTGTTTGTTGAACCGAAAGTGTACTCAGTGGAAATGAGATTGTCACCAATTCTGCCGAGTCGAACTTACACAGCTTGTAAGAAGCTCGGCTCTAGCGTAGTCTGATCGCGTTTTTTCATACGACAAAATAATCCAGACCGGGATCAGGAGACTGACATATGGATCGCCGTAGTTTCGTAAAGGCTGGTTGCATTGGAAGCGCTTCGCTGCTGATGCAGGGGCTGGATCCCATGGTCCGGGCGGAGACGGCTCCGAATGCCGTGCCGCCCATCGAGCTTCGCGGGCTTAGCGGCTTCAAACCTTCGCCGTTGGGCATGCCAGGCCTGTATCCAGGACGGGTCGTCGAGGTCCGCGAAGATAAAGCCATCGTGCGCAATCGTGTTTCGCAGCCCATTGTGGGTCGTATGCTCGAGCGGGCGATGAAAGAGTTGACGGGAGAGAAGTCCGCGCGTGAGGCATGGGCTAAATTCATTCAGCCGGGCGACGTAGTGGGAATCAAGATCAATCCCTCGGGTGCGCCTGCATGTTGTTCGTCCCCTGAGATTGTTCGCGAGATCATCAGTTCAGTTCGGCTGCTCGGAGTTCCTGCCCGTAACATCATTGTGTACGACCGCTACTCCTACGAGATGGACCTTGGCAGCTACCAGGCATTACTGCCGGCAGGGGTTCGAATCGTGGGCATTCAGGATGCCTTCGCGAGCGGGGGCGGTTACGATTCAAATGTCTATTGCGATGCGAATTTTTTTGGAGAGTGGGAAACGCGCTCGTACATGGCGAGCATCGTGGCTCACGAGGTCACCAAAATTATTAACCTGCCGACCATGAAGGACCACTCGGCTTCTGGGGTTACGGGAGCTCTCAAGAATCTCGCTTACGGCACGTTCAACAATGTAGCCCGTACCCATCGCGCACCCTATACGTTTACAAATCCGTTGATCGGAATGATGTGCACAGTCGAACCTCTACGGTCAAAATCTGTCCTGCATATTATGGACGGCATGCGGCAGGTCTGGCACGGCGGTCCGCTCACCCAGGTGCAGGATTTTATCGACCAACCCGGCATTCTCATGGTGGCGACGGATCCAGTCGCGATGGACACGATCGAACTGGAAGCGATTGAAAAGACGCGGCGGCAGCGGGGCGCACCTTCCGTATGGCAGCAGGATTCAAAGAGCATTACCGCGGACAGTGAAGAATTCCATCATGACGCCTCGAAGAACTTGTTCTACCGCCAACCAGGACACATCGAGGCGGCCGGAAAACTCGGGCTGGGCCTTGCAGACCTGAAGCAAATCGAGCATCGTCTCCTCTCGTCTGAATCTTAATGATCATTGAACCCGGCAATTCCAATCCTCCAGAAGACTGGCCCACGCTGCTCAAAGACAACGCGCGCAGCGGAGGGCAGAAGCCGTATGCCGCTCGCTCCCCGGAAAAGGCGTTATGGCAATTTCGAGCCGGGAGTTCGTTGCGTTCGGCTCCCGTCCTCAAAGAAGGCAAGTTGTATGTCACTTCTGTAGCCGGTGCAGTGCACGCCATCGATGCCGTCACCGGTCTGGCAAAGTGGAAGTTCCAGGCTGGCGGTCAGGTTCATTCCACTCCGTCCCTCTTCGCAGATCAAATGTTTTTTGGATGTGACGATGGCAAGGTGTATGCAGTAAATCGGCATGATGGAACAAAGACGTGGGAGATTCAGACAGGAGCCGAGGTCTGGGCATCTCCGGTGATTCGCAACGGCATTACATTTTTCGGAAGTGCAGACACGCGGGTTTATGCGGTAGAAGCTGCGACCGGAAAGCCACGATGGGTTCAGGAACTTGGCGGAAGAATTTATTCAACGATCTACGCCACCGAGAGGCAACTGTATCTGGGCTGTGGAGACGGCAAAGTATATTGTCTCGACTCATCATCCGGAAAGATCTTGTGGAGTACGGAAACAGGAAACGGCATCGACTCGTCACCGGCGGTGGTGGATGAACTAGTGTTAATCGGATCGGAAGACTTTTTCTTCTACGCGATAAGCGCCACTACCGGGCAGACGCGCTGGACCTACGAAACCGGGCTGGGCATTGCTTCATCACCCGCCATCTCGAGTGACTCGACATTTTTCGGCAGCAAAGATGGTTTCCTCTATGCGCTTGAGACTCGAACTGGAAAGCTACGGTGGAAAACTGTTGTCGGCGAGGTAGTTACTGCGCCTCCGGTGGTCGGCGATGGAGTCGTGTATATCCAGGCGGGTGGCACGTTCGCATTGGATACCGCCAACGGCAACGTCGTATGGAGAGCCGCTCTTGGCGGGGCAATCCAATCTGTTCCTGTGCTGGCAGGCGAGAGTATTTATCTGGCGAGCCTCAACGGTGAGGTTTATGCGCTACGGTAAAAAAAAGAGAGTGGCGCTGATTTTGTTTCTCTTCTCGATCGTTTCCAGCGTTCAGAGCTCAGAAAACCAACTCTTGGTTTACAAAAAGAAGTACGTCATGGGCACAGTCTTCGAGATTGCCGCCTATGACCCATCCTCCCAGCATGCGTCGGATGCGCTGGACAATGCATTTCAGGAGATTGTCCGTATCGATAATCTGCTCAGCAACTACAAAACCGATAGTGCTCTGAGTTCCCTGAATCTCTCTGCTCATTTTCATGCAGAGAAGGTTCCGTCTGACTTGTATCGTATTGTCGAGGAGTCCCTGCATTTTTCCAAACTGTCAGATGGCAAATTCGATATTTCTATAGCGCCTTTGGTGAATTTGTGGAAAGCTGCGATCGCCGGCGAAGGTACACCGTCACTGGCGCGGCAACAGGCCGCTAGAGCTTGCGTCGGCTACGAGAAGATCGAGTTGACTCCTCCGGACCGGATTATGTTTCACTCCCCATGCATGCAGTTGGACTTAGGCGCCATTGGCAAAGGTTACGCAGTCGACCGGGCTGCGGAAGTTTTACACTCCTTGGGAATTCGCAATGCATTGATTAATGCAGGTGGTAGCACAATTTTGGCGCTCGGCTCGCCTCCAGGTCAGAACGCCTGGCTTGTGCACCTGAGAGACCCCTCCCAAAAAGTTGATCCCCAAGTCATGCTCAAGGACCAAAGCGTTTCCACCTCCGAGCAAACAAGTCCATCTTTGCTGGGCGACGATTCAGCGGGACATATCATCGACCCGGATACAGGAATACCGCTGAAAACGGGATTTGCAGTCAGTGTCATCGCTCAAACCGGGATGTCCTCCGATGCACTTTCAACCACCTCGCTGCTTCTGGGACCGGCGAAGGGCAAGGAGTTGATCCAGCGTATGTCTGGAGTTTCTGCGATTTGGATTTCGCACGACGCACAGCCAGAGATAGTGTTGGGCGGACCGCAAATTCTATTCGGCAGAAAATTCTAATCTCATAATTTGGATTACAACCGCATGATCCATTACAGCATGATCCGCCACAGGATGTTCCGCCACAGCATGTTCCTTGGTTTCTTAATCTTATTCTCCACGGCTGCCTGGAGCAGCGTTTTCGTGCGTTGGACTGAATCTGGCTTACCCCTCGCCGGCGACTTGGGGATCAGTGATCTTGTGGTCTCTTCTGATCGTGCGTCCTCTTCTTTCGTGAAAGCAGCCCACAACCAAGGCTATCGAGTCTATGCAGAAGTCCCGCTGCAGCAGGCCGACAGCGCTGCGGAAAATGCTGCGGCGAATGGCTTGGCTGGTCTCGTTCTGGATGTTGCCGACTCCGATCGTGCAGCAACCGACAGCAAGTTAGAGCGACTCCGCCCCGCCTATCCGAAACTCAGGTTCCTGGAACTCAATCCCAATGGCAAGCGGCCGCAGATGAGAGGCACTCTGGTAGTTAAGCGGAATTCCGTGCTTGAAGTCTCCAGTCCTACCGCCCAGCCTTGGATCGACACGAATCTTGCGCTCATCAAGGTTCAGCAGAGATCTCGTCCTGGACAGTCTCCACTTTATAGCGTCTCGTGGAATGGATCAGGCCTCGGCGAGCAACCACAAACGATTACTCCCGCAGATTACTCACTGGCGGTTGCCGAGGCGTGCGCCTTCCATGCTGATCTGGTGCTGGAGCCGGAGAAACAGGTGCAGAAAGCTCTCGGTGAACGGGATCCTCAGGCCGCGGCATTTTGGAAGCAGGTGCGCTCCTATATCGATTTCTGTGCGCATGCAGGGGAGGCAGGGCTCGAAGCCGCTGCCAACGTTGCAGTCATGGTCGATGATCTCGATCCGACTGATGAAGTCATGAATCTGTTCGCCCGTCACAATATTCCGTTTAAGGTTCTTCTACCCACCGATTTGAAAACGGAAGACGTTGAACACTTCGATATAGTCGTGGTAATCGCGAAACCCGACCAGGCAATCGTTGAGCGAATAAAAGATCTTGCCGCTCACGGCAAAACAATTGTGGTAGTGGACGCGCACGGCGCGTTGCCGTGGCACGATCATGAATCGGTAAGAGTGAATGAACACACTGTGGCCTACGCGGTCGGAAGTGGGAAAGTGCTTGAGCTCTCCGAGCCGGTGATTGATCCCGAGACGTTTGCTCAGGACATCCGTCGCGTGCTGGGGAAACAAAATGCGCTGATGAGTCTCTGGAATGGTCTGACGACGGTTGCAGTACCCTATCGCGAGCGTGGCGGAAAACTGAAGATGCTGGAGCTCATCAACTACGCTGCAGAGCAACTTCGCGTGCAAGTGCAGATCAAAGGATCATTCTCAGGCATTCGCTACGAGTCGCCTGAACATAAATGTTGCACGACTCTCTCGCCATCGAGACATGACGGATTTACCGAGTTCGTGATACCGGACTTGACCATTGCCGGTCGGGTATATCTGGAATCGGATCAGCGAACTGATTCAAAAGTAAGCGGCGGGAGTCGCTAGCGGAATCTGCGGATCAACAACGTATGGCGGTCCGATCGGTAAAGTCCCAACACATACAACGCAACCTTGCCTTTCGTCGAATAGATCTCCTGCCGGATCCGCAGGACAGGCGCGCCGTTGGCAATGCCCAGAAGCTTGGCGGTATGAGGATCGGCGGTTGTGGCGTCGATTTCTTCGTCGGCGTGCGCTATTTCCAGCCCATAGTCATGTTCCAGGATCGAGAAGAGAGAGACCCGGTCCAGGGGCGCTCCCGTGAGGCCGACGAAGTCCTCGGCTGACAAGTAACAAGTCTCGATGGCAAACGGTTCATCCGCGCCCAAACGCAGTCGTTCTACTTTAATCAGCCGGCTGGTGGAGGGCAGAGCCAGACGCGCCGCAATTTCCTGCTCGGTGTCGATCACGCCAAGAGACAGCAATTTCGAGGAAACCGCCAGGCTCCGGCCTGACATCTGCTCGGTGTAACTCATCAGTTTGTTGAAATGGACCCTGGGGGGCGCGACGAAGGTTCCGGCGCCACGTCTGCGCTGCACCATGCCTTCCCGCTCGAGCGCGGTTAGTGCATGGCGCGCCGTCATTAGACTCACTTGATGAATCTTCGCCAGTTCGCGTTCGGAATCGACGGCGTCGCCCGGTTTTAACTGCCCGCTGTCAATCCGCTTGATAATCGTAGCTTGGATTTTCTGGTATGCGGGCACTCCATTTGAGCGGCTCTTTGGCATGATTTCCCA
>QIAK01000555.1 GCA_003225515.1 Acidobacteriota bacterium
CTCTTCGTTCCTGCCGGTGATCTATACCGAATTGATCAAGCAGTCGCGGCGTGTCATTCAGGAGGGGATCAACGTCGCGCACAAGCTGGTGCGCATGCAGGCGCGCCCGAAAATTCTTTTGGCTTCGAATTTCGAAGATGCCGCGGAACTGGTGGAGCAATATCGCGACACAATTTTCGGTCTGGTCTCAGATGTTGAATTCCCGTGGGACGGCCACCTTAGCCCGGAGGCTGGGTTTGAGCTGGCGCGCCTGGTCAAGAGTCTTGCTCCCGATGTTCCGGTAGTTCTGCAAACCAGCCGCACCGAATTTCGTCCGCGGGCTCATGCCGAAGGATATTCTTTTCTGCGCAAGCGCTCCCCTACGCTGCTCAAAGATCTGCGCCGCATTCTGACCGACCACTTCGGATTCGGAGACTTCGTTTTCCGAATGCCCGACCAGAGCGAAGTGGGACGTGCGAAGGATCTAAACGAACTAGAAGAGAAGCTGCGGAGCGTACCGGCTGAAAGCCTGATGTATCACGCGCAAAGCAATCATTTTTCGCACTGGCTGACGGCGCGCACTGAGTTCGCGCTCGCGGCCAAGCTCAGGCCGCGCAAGGTTTCCGACTTCAACGGTCCCGAGCACCTGCGCCGCGATCTGATCGAGTCCATCAACGACTACCGCCGCGAGCAGAACGAAGTTCTGATTGGAGACTTCAGGGCTGCCACATTCAAGCCCACGGAATCCAGCTTTCTCAGGATCGGCTCCGGCTCGCTGGGCGGTAAAGCCCGCGGCCTGGCGTTCGTTCGCCATCTGCTGCGCACTCGCCGCATGATGCGGCGTTTTCCGGGGGTGCGCATTTCTGTACCTCCCGCAGTCGTGATCGCGACAGACCAGTTCGACCAGTTTTTGGCGGAAAATAACCTGGGCGATTTCGCCCTGCATTGCGATAACGACAGTGAAATTCAGCAGCGCTTCCTTGAGGCTGCGCTGCCTCGAACCTTGCAGGAGAATTTGAAAGCTTTTCTCGGCGAAGTGGATTTTCCGCTGGCCGTGCGCTCGTCCAGCCTGCTCGAAGATTCGCAGTACCAGCCCTTCACCGGCGTCTACGAAACATTCATGTTGGGCAACAGCCAGGCCAGCCTGCAAGCTCGTCTCGACGAACTCTGTGAAGCGATCAAGCGCGTCTATGCGTCAACCTTCAGCCAGCACGCCAAAGCGTATGTGCGGGCTACGCCGTATCGCCTGGAAGAAGAAAAGATGGCTGTCGTTCTGCAACAGGTTGTGGGAACGGTGCACGGACCCCGTTTTTATCCTGATTTTTCGGGGGTGGTGCGCTCTTACAATTTTTATCCGGCCGAACCGATGACGTTCGCGGATGGAATTGCGGCAGTTGCCCTCGGCATGGGGCGTACCGTGGTCGATGGCGGCAAGTGTCTTAGTTTCTGTCCACGCTACCCACGCAATCTGCTGCAGTTTTCTTCGGTGGAAGACATTCTGGCAAATACGCAAACCGAATTCTGCGCTCTCGAACTCAATGGCGATTCTCGTGGGGCAACTCTCGGCCACTTGCGGGAAGCTCGCTTTGGTCTCGATGTTGCTGAAGCGGATGGCACGCTGCACGCTGTGGCATCCACCTACTCCGCCGACAATCATGCAATCTATGACGGCCTGAGCCGGCCGGGAGCCCGCGTGGTGACATTCGCTCCCATGCTCAAGCACGCGGTATTCCCGCTGGCAACAATCCTGGAGTTGCTGGTGCGAGCCGGCGAGGATGCACTGGGCAATCCGGTGGAAATTGAATTCGCAGTACGCCTGCCGCGCGGAGAAGAAGTTGCCGAGTTTGGATTCTTGCAGATACGTCCGCTGACGCTGGCGCGTGATCATCAGGATCTCGCCATCGGAGAAGTGGATTCCTCGCGACTCATCTGCCAGAGCAAAAAAGTTCTGGGCAATGGCCGCATTGAAAATCTGCACGATATTGTGGTGGTCGATTCTCATCGCTTCGAACGTAGCCGCAGCCAGGAAGTGGCCAAAGCAGTTGCTCACTTCAATGCCACTTTGAGTTGCGAGAATCGACCATACCTGCTGATCGGCGTGGGGCGATGGGGGTCGAACGATCCGTGGCTGGGTATTCCCGTGGAGTGGGATGAGATCTCCGGCGCTCGCGCCATTGTCGAGGCGGGCTTCCAGGATTTTCGGGTCACGCCCTCCCAGGGCAGCCACTTCTTTCAAAACCTGACGGCATTTCAGGTGGGATATTTCACGGTGAATCCAGATGCCGGCGAAGGCTCGGTGGATTGGCAATGGCTGACGGAACAGCCCGCCATCGAGGAACAGGGCTGCGTCCGGCACCTGCAATTCCAGCGGCCCATGCGCATTGTGATGAACAGCAAGACCAGTCAGGGAGTGATCTTCAAACCGGACTGAGCGGCCTATCGGGAGTGGCCATTCTTTGCGTGGCGTTTGTGGTGCTCCACTCGCCTCCGCCGATTGCTCCCATTGCGTCATCAAGAGCAGGCGCGCAACCCAGAATGGCCGGCGGAATCTGGCTAGTCATTTCTTAAATCACCGCTCTTTTTAGCGTTCTTTGTTAGCGTTCTTTGCGTATCCTTGGCGACCTTTGTGGTGAAGTTGCTCTTGATCGGAGCGCAGAAAAAGATACGTTTCAAACGGGAACCGACAAAAGCCTTGGTGGGATCAATCGCAACTCACTTATCAGGCGAACTCGCGTATTTGCCTATTTCCGGTTCGGATCCCGATCCACGTTTCATTGAGGTCAGGCGGGTCTCGATCCG
>QIAK01000557.1:0-2946 GCA_003225515.1 Acidobacteriota bacterium
GTTTTCCTGATAGCCCACCGACGAGACCATCACGATGCGCGCTTCCGGATGCTGTTGAACAATCCGTTCGGCCGCCTCGATCCCTTCCATCTGCGGCATGGTGATATCCATGAGCACAATGTCAGGATGCGTGCGGTCGAACTCGCTGATGGCAGTCAAGCCGTCGCCGGCTTCAGCCGCCACCTGCCCGCCGAACGTCTCGATCATGCGGGCCAGATTTTTGCGGGCGAAGACGGAATCGTCCACCACCAAGTAGCGGACGGGTTGACCGTCTTTGCTGCGTTTAACGGGTGAAAACTGCTCCATATACTCCTCCCACTGATTTGAATCAAAATCTTCGGTTTATTTCGTCCCTCCGGGACTCGTTCTCTCTACTCCATACCCAGGGCTTACGCCCTGGGCTAAACTCTTCCGCCCCTTCGGGGCTTGATTCAATGCCTGCAGCGTCGATCCCATTACGTCCAATCCCACCACCCGGATCGCATATCCACGCTCAATCGCCGCTTTCGGCATCCCGTACACCACGCAGGATTCTTCGCTTTGCGCGATGGTCATCCCACCTTCTTTTTTTACCGACCCTAACCCCTCGGCTCCGTCGTCGCCCATGCCGGTCATCAGCACGCCAATCGCCTGCGTCTTGAACTCTTCCGCCACGCTGCGCAACAGCACATCCGCGCTTGGCCGATGCCCGTTCACCCGGGGCTCATCACAGAGCACGACGATGTCGCCCAGGGGCAGCCGTTTCACCTTCATATGGCGGCTTCCCGGACAGATCAGCACTCGCCCTGGCTGCAACACATCTCCCGACTGCGCTTCTTTCACCCGCAACGGACAAACTTCATCCAGCCGACGGGCAAACATATCCGTAAATCCTTCCGGCATGTGCTGCACCACCGCAATCGCTCCCGGAAAATCTGACGGCAAGTGCGACAAAACGAATTCCAGAGCCTGCGGACCTCCCGTCGAGACGCCGATGCCGATAACTTTGTTCGGAGCCGCCGTAGAGGCCGGCTGCTTTTCTACCTTCGGAGCAACGCCCGGCAGCATGCGCGGCTTGAGCTTGCAATCGGCTGCCGCCTTCACCTTGGCAATCAGTTCCCGGGCCGTCTCCGCCATGTGAGCCTTGGCGTCTTTCGGCTTGGTGACGAAGTCGAATGCACCCAGCCCCAAGGCCTTCATGGTGACCGACGCGCCTTCGATGCTGTGCGAACTGAATACGATGACCGGCACCGGCTGCCGCCGCATGATCTCTTTCAGCGTGTCGATCCCGTTCATGCCGGGCATTTCCAGATCCAGCGTGACCACGTTGGGCTTCAGCTCTTCAATTTTCTTCAGACAGAAGTTGCCGTCCATCGCGGTTCCAACTACCTCAATCGATTCATCGGCAGCCAGCATCTGCGGGATCAGTTTGCGCATCAGGGCCGAATCATCGACTACCAGCACGCGTACGGGATTCTTCGTCATGCCTGCCCCCCCACTGCGGGAGTCATTGCCAGCCGCGTACGGTCCGTGTGAGTCAAGAGCAGGCCGGAATTCGACTGGCCCAGTTCCGTCGGCCGCGAGCGCGCCACGTGCTCCACCACCGCCGGCAGATTGAGAATCAGCACGACCCGTCCATCGCCCAGGATGGAAGCGCCGGAAACCAGATCCGTCTGGAAGGTATGGTCGTCGAGTGCCTTGATTACTAA
Source organism: Acidobacteriota bacterium (assembly GCA_003225515.1). Taxonomy (GTDB): domain Bacteria; phylum Acidobacteriota; class Terriglobia; order Terriglobales; family Acidobacteriaceae; genus Sulfotelmatobacter. The sequence goes on from QIAK01000557.1 coordinate 1,689, forward strand.
TTCTTCTTCGCCTTCCAGTGCATCGACGATCAATCCGTACTTCCGCTCTCCTACCGTAATCACCAGCACGAAGAGCTTGGATTTACGATCAGCATCGTTCACCGGACGCCCCAAACGCAGCAATGGCAGCACCTGGTTACGCAACTGCAGAACTTCGTAGTTATCCACCTGATGCACTTCCGTCTCGAATGTGCGCGCAATTTCCAGAACGGCATTCAGCGGGATGGCGTACAGTCGCTGCTCCACCCAGAACAGCAGCGCTTTGATAATTGCCAAGGTTAGCGGCAGCTTCAGGCGAAATGTCGTGCCTTGTCCGGGACGCGTCTCTACGCTGATCGACGCCTTCAACCGGTGCAGCACAGTTTGCACAACGTCCATCCCAACTCCACGCCCTGAGACTTCGGTGACCTGCTCGGCGGTGCTGAAGCCTGGCTTAAAAATGAAGTCGAGAATTTCCGTTTCGCTCAAGTGCGCCGATTCCTCCACCGTGGTCATTCCAAGTTCGATGGCTTTGGCGCGAATTTTTTGAGTATCGATTCCGCGCCCGTCGTCGGTGACTTCGACCACCACCTGGTTGCCATGGTGATACGCGTTCAAGCGGATGGTCCCTTCCGGTTTCTTACCCAATTTGCGCCGCTCATCCGCAGGTTCTATGCCGTGACTCACTGCGTTCCGTACCAGATGCGTAAGCGGCTCCGAGATCGCGTCGAGAATCCCTTTGTCGAGATCGGTGTCCTGTCCGCTGATGTCGAGTTCGACCTCACGCCCGCATTGCCGCGATACATCGCGCACCATGCGTGGAAATCTCCGGAACAATTGGTCCACGGGAACCATGCGGATTTTCATGACGGAGCGTTGCAGATCGTTCAGCACGCGCGCCTGGAAGGCCATGGCGTCGGCAAACTTTCCCCGCAGCAGCTCTTTCGGATAGCGCTTCGAAAACTCGTTCAGGGCCTGCTGCAGCATCGATTTGCCGATAATCAGTTCGCCCACCAGATTGAGCACGCTGTCGATGCGGCCGGCATCCACTCGAAGAATATTTTCCTGCGTTGTCGGAGTCGCAATCGCTTCGGCACTTGGCATTGCTGCTGGAGCCTCGGCGGGAACCTCTGCGCTCGCTGCCGTTTCTCCGCTAGAGGCCTCGACCGGTGATGCGGTTTCGCTCTGCGCCTGCTTTTCCGCAGCGCTCAGCATCAACTCAACCGTTATCTCACCCGCGATCGTCGGTATCTTGCACTTGGCCGTAATCTGCTCGGCG
>QIAK01000557.1:2982-5642 GCA_003225515.1 Acidobacteriota bacterium
GGAGACTTGGCGTCAGGCCGCACCGCCAGCACCGGACCCATTACGGCAATGGCATTCTGTACCAGTTGCCGGCCTGCAATCGGCATGGCGCAGTGCGGATCAATCTTCACCACGACGTGATACACATCCTGCCCGCTCGCCTGCGCCTGCAGCATGGCCAGCTTTTCGTACTCGCTCCAAAGCTCCACTGTATTGGCCACACCCGCCGACGTCTTGCCCTTGCCCATTACTTTCCGCGTCCGCCGGGTTTTGCCGGTTGCTGGAGCGGCGGTCAGATCCTGTATCTTCTTGCTCAGAGCTCGAGTGGAGGGCAGCTTGCCGCCTCTGTGGTATGCGGCAATCATCTCGGTAAACACGTCCGCGGCGGCGAATGCGATTTCCGCCACCGCTGCCTGCGTCGCCGTCCCCTCGAGCGATAGGGCATCCTCAAACTGGTGCGCCAGTTCGCTCAACTCGCGCAAGCCGCACGCCGCAGAGTCGCCTTTCAAGGTGTGCACCGTCCGCCGTATTACGCGAACGATTTCCTCGTCGCCGGGTTTTTTCTCCAGCTTCAGAGCTTCGTCGTTCAGCGCCTGCAGCAATTCCTGCGAGGTCTCAAAAAAAAGCTCTCGCAGTTCTGCTCCGCGCTCATCGGGCGAATTCGTCATGCGTTAATCCCTCACCTCAAGTCGCTGGTACGCTGTGCCACTGTCCTTGTGCAGCATCTGAAACTTTTTGGTCAGTCCCAGCAGGCTCTCTGCATGCCCGACGAACAGATAACCGCCTGCATTCAGGCAGCGATAAAATTTCTCGATCAGGCGCTTCTGCTCGGCTTCGTCGAAATACATCATCACGTTGCGGCAGAAAATTACGTCATTTCGCTGCGGCAGATATTCGGTTTTCAGATTGTGGAAATCGAAATGAACCAGTTCTTTCAACGGCTTCTTGATGGCATAGCGCTCGGCCACCTTGTCGAAGTAGCGCAGGCGATAGCCGTAATCGACCATCGACATCTGGTTCTCGCTGTAGCTGCCTTCCTGTCCGTGGCGCAATACTGAGTAAGCGATGTCGCTGGCCAGGATTTCCACCCGCCACGGTGGCGGCACCAGCGGCTTCGGAAGTGGTAAGTCGATGGGCAGCGGATTGCGTAGGTAATAGTAGGCCAGCGCGTCCGTCACCAGCATGGCCAGTGTGTAAGCCTCTTGCCCGGTCGAACAACCCGCGCTCCAAATGCGGATCGAGTACTCGCGACGCGAGCTCTTGTGCTTGAATAATTCTTCCAGCACGGTCTTCTGAAACAGATCCAGCTGCGCCTTGTGGCGGAAGAAGCTGGTCTCGTTGACGGTCAGATTCTCCAGGAGCTTGGCCAGTTCGTCCTTGCCCTCGGGGCTGATCAGCATCCGGTAATAGGAGTAGAAGGAGTCGACACGGCACTCCTCCAAGCGGCGCAGCAGGCGGTCCTGAAGAAAGTGCGTGCGCCGCTCGTCGAAATGCATGCCGCATTCCTGGTAAACGAGAGCCTGCAATAACTTCAATTCCGCTTCCGTCAGTATGGGAGCTGGTGCGGCTCCGGATGTGCTCATGCGTTTTCTCGTTCCATTTCTAAATGCCGTAATCGGTAATCAGCGGCTAGTGTTCAGTGGCTAGTGCCCAGTAGAACTGAGTTTCTGCAGCCCCTGATCCATTGCCCTGGCTATCTTCCCGCTCCCCGCGCCTCAGCTTTCGGGGCTGTCTTCTTCTCACCCGCTTCAGCCTTCACTTGCAGGCTTTCGGGAGACAGCAGCTTGCTCATTTCGAGCAGCACCACCAGCCGTCCTGCAACCTTGGCCAGCCCGATGACACAGTTCAAGCCGCCTTCCTGAAAAACAGCTGGCGGAGCCTCCACGGCGTCCGCTGGAATCTTCAATACTTCCGAGGCCGAATCCACGATCAGCCCAGCCAGCCGGCCAGCATGCTCGACGACTAAAATGCGATTCTGCTTTCGCAGCGTGGCCTGCTTCTCTCCAAAGCGCTTGCGCAGGTCCATCACGGAAACGATCTTCCCCCGCAGATTGATCACGCCTTCCAGATAGTCGGGCGCGTCCGGCACAGCGGTAATCTCGGGTACCCGCACAATTTCGTGCAGAGATTTAATGGGCACGCCATAAGTCTCGCGGCCCACCTTGAAGCCCACGATATGGAGTTCACGACTCATAGTTTTCAACTCACGTTTCAACTCACGCTTTCAGGCTCCGGCTCTCAGTATTGCGCCCCTGCTGCGGCCCGCGCTTTGCGGCCGGAAGTTTCTCCGCCCATGGACGAGTGCGAGGTCTCGGCCAGTTCGAAACGGTCGAGGAACTCGAGCAAGCCGCGTGACATCTTCGACATCTGCTCCGACGATGCCGCCAGTTCGGTTGAACCGGAAGTGGACGATTGCACCAGTTCCCGCATGCGCTCCATGGCTTTGACCACGGCCTGCGCTCCGGAAGCTTGCTCTTCCACAGCCGAGTTGATTTCGTGCGTGATTTCGTTCAGCCGCGTAGTAGCGCGGGCAATCTGCGATGATCCGTGCGACTGTTCGTTGGTGGCGGCGCCGATTTCCTGCGCGAACTTGTATACTTCGGTGACTACGTTGGAAATCTTCTTCAACGCGGAGTTCAGCTCCGAGCCCAGTTCCAACCCTTCATTCACGATGGTGGTGG
>QIAK01000557.1:5655-7726 GCA_003225515.1 Acidobacteriota bacterium
GCCTTGCGGGCTTCCTTCTGAATGCTCTGGATGAGTTCCGAAATTTCCTTGGTCGACTGCGCCGATTTCTCGGCCAGCTTGCGGACTTCGTCGGCGACCACGGCGAATCCTAAGCCGTGTTCTCCGGCGCGTGCGGCTTCAATGGCGGCGTTCAGCGCCAGCAGGTTGGTTTGCTCGGCGAGATCGTCGATCACTTCAATGATCTTGCCAATATCATCGGCACGCTGCCCCAGGGCTCCAATGATTTCTCCCGAGGACGTGATGGTGGTGTTGATGCGGTTGAGCCCGTCTGTCGCCTTCTCCATCGTTCCGATTCCGTTGTGCACTTCCTCGCGCGAGCGGTTGGAAATGTCGAGCAACACTTTGGCCGTATCGGCCACGCGCTGAATCGATGCCACCATCTGGTCGATGGAGGCGGAGGTTTCGCTGACGCTGGAGGCCTGCACTTGGGTGCTCTTCACCATGTTCTGCACGTTGACGCTCATCTCGTGCATGGTGCTGGTGACTTCGTCAATAGCGGAGGACGCCTGCAATCCAATCTTGGCGGAGTCGTCTGAGGCTCCGGCTACCTGGTTCGAGGCGCTTGCGACTTGGGACGACGCGTCGCGAACGCTGCGCACCAATCCCGCCAGGCCTTCGACCATCCGTGAGAATGCGTTGCCCAGGGTGTCGTGCGATGACCGGGGCTTTACTTCGACACTCAAATCCCCCCCGGCAATGGACTCCGATACTCCGGCCATTTCCTTCAGGTACGTCACCATCTTGTGGAAGGTGCGGGCCAGTTCACCGATTTCATCGTCGCGGGTGAGATCAATATTGTGTTCCAGATCGCCGGTGTTGCCGATGCCCCGAGCCACATTCATTAAGTTGTTAAGCGGCTGGGTGATCGACTTCGCCGTGCGGTAGGCAATCGCAATGCCCAAAGACAGAGCAAGGATCGTGCTGAGCAACGAGACAATAATCGTCGCCGTGGCCGCGGTCTCATCTGATTTGCGGCGCTCTTCCACTAGTTTGCGATTCTCGCCGTCGGCGACGTCGAGCGTATCTGTCGAGTTCTTCACCCATGAGGAAGCGTCTTTTTGAAGGTAGTAGATCTGCAGTTCGGCCACCGTGGCGTTGCCGGAGTCCACATCCTTACGCTTTTCGATCAGTGGCTGCCCGAACTCTTTGCCCCAGGACTGTTCCAGTTGCTGCACTTTGGTCAACGCAGTCCGCAGTTGTTCTGAATTGGCCAGAGTCTTGCCCATTTCCAGCTTTTCGTTCAGGGTGCGCAGGCCCTCATTCATGCGGTCTACTTCGCGGGTATCGCCGCTCAATAGATAGTTGCTTAGGTACAGGCGGTTTTGCATCATCTGGAAACGGACCGCGTTGGTGGTGTCGGCCAGTTCCAATGACGAAGCGGCCGCGGCCTTGGCAGCGTGTTCCCGCTGCACCGCCGACCAGTTCACCAGGAACAGCACCAACACCATGGTCAGAATGATGCCGAAATTCGTGTATAACTTTTTGCCGATAGTCATGCCTGTCTCCTCCGCGGAGCGTCCTTATCGCGGCTCAAACTTAAAATCAATCACTCCAGTGCTCTCTGCCGAGGCGGCTTCGAAGCGCCATTTCTTGGCGGCTTCCAGCGCTGCACTGGCCAGTACCGGATGTCCCCCAACCACGCGCGCGTCTTTCACCGAGCCGTTGGGAGCAACTACAACCTCAATCTTCACCGTACCCACAAGGTTCATCTTCTTCGCCAGTTCGGGATAGTTCGGCTGCACCTTACTCTTTGCCCGCCGGACCATCTCATCACTTTGGGTCTGTTGAGCCTTCACATGAACCGGGCCCAGTGACACTGCCAGGGTCAACATCGCGAGCAGCGCCGTCGCAGTTCGTTGAGACACAATTCCTCCTTGCTTACAAGAAGCGGTTGACCCTAGCCGTGCAACACCCGGGCCACCCGAACCTTCTTGAAAAAACCAAAGTAATGGCAGGTATGCTGTAGTAAATAAAGAGATTAGAGGGGTAGCAGAGCGTCGCAAATACTGCGTTCTCGAATTGGTGCTGTCTCACCGCCGCTGTATCGTCG
>QIAK01000558.1 GCA_003225515.1 Acidobacteriota bacterium
CTTAACATTGAAAGCCCAACTGCCGGTGTGGCTCAGCCTTTGCGCCTCCGCCAGGTACGCTTCACTTCGCTGTAGGCGTTCGTGTGTCAACTTACGTTCAATGGCAATGCCGGCGAGGTGTGTTGCCATCTCAAGGGCGCGATTCTCAGCTGGACTGGGAGCGCGTGGTTCGCGGTAATACATAGCAAACGAACCGAGCACCTTGCCCGAATGCGCAAGAATGGGCGTAGACCAGCAGGAGCGCAACCCGTGGAGCGCAGCGACGTTTCGATATTGCTCCCAGAGGGGATCCTGCAGAATGTCGGTGACGACAACAGGCTCTTTTCGGTACATGGCCGTGCCGCAGGATCCCCTTTGCGGTCCGATGGTAAGCCCGTCGATGGCGGCCACGTAGGACTTGGGCAGGCTCAGAGCGGCGCCGTGCCGCACATGTTGTCCGTCGTTGTCCAGGAGAAGGACAGAACAAAGCATGCCAGCGAATTGGGCTTCCACAACCCGGACGAGCCTCTCCAGGATTTCCTGCAGAGGAGCGTCTCTTGCTATCATCTCCAAAATACGGCTCTCGCCGTCCCGCAGGGCCTCCGCCAGCTTGCGCTCGGTTACATCCATCAAGGTACCTACGATCTCGATGATCTGGCCCGACTCGTTCATCACGGGGTGAGCGATCGAATGAATGTGTTTTATGCCTCCATCCGGAAGAACAATTCTCCAATCGAACTCAGAATCCTCCTTCCCCGAGGTCTCTAATTGTGCTTGTTGCTCGACTGCTCCTCGATCCTCAGAGTGAGTTCGTTCGAGGATGTTAGACCAAGTAGGGGTCA
>QIAK01000559.1:0-1510 GCA_003225515.1 Acidobacteriota bacterium
GACAGGCGTTGCCTCGAGTACTAGCGAAACAACCTGCTTTCGCAAAAACCCCTATGACTAGTCTCTTAGGAAGATAACTTCACGGCAGTACCCAGATGCCCGTGGAATGGCAACGGTGTGAGCTCAGTCGGGTCGACTGTACTGGTACTTCTGCAGATTCTGGCAGCAGACAATCCTCTCAGAGCCAGACGGCACCTCTGGGTTGACATCGGCCATTGACGAAACTCTATTGGTTCTACGAGCCTAGATTTAACTCCCAAAATCACCGACAGTTGGTCGTTGCATAAAGCCAACTTTCTGGATTTCAGCGAAGACTCTGGATTATGTACGTCAACAAGGTGCCAACAAGCGTCAGGCAATCTCCAACAACAAACCCAGAACCAGACGCGCTAGACTGTACTCGGGGACGTTTATGCCCGGGCAACGGTTTCGAGTAAGAGGTCTCGTCATGAGCATTGCCCGAACTCGCTTTTCGCACAGCGCGCCGTATTTGAATTCAGCGTCGACATTGATTGTGGTGTGCGTAACAGTCGCATTGTCATACCTCGTCCCAACCCTGGTAGGGACGCTGATTTCGAATCCCAAGACAGTGTGGCCGCTTTGGCCAGGTTGCGCGATCCTGGTAACAGGGTTGTTGTTGGTCCGGGTCAGTGTCTGGCCAGTGGTTATCCCCGTATCCTTTGTCGGGTTTGCGGTTGCTGACCTGCATGCAGGCGTGCCGCTGAGTTCGATTGCCCGGTTCATTCCAGGCAATATCGTCGAAGTGCTTATTTCAGCAGTTGGTCTTAGATATTGCTTCGATGGTGTGCCGAGGCTCAACAGCGTGAAGGCCTTGGCCAAGTATTCGTTCTTCGCCGTCTTCCTTGCGCCCTTGGCAGGGGCATTTTTTAGCGCGCATGGCATCGCGAGTGACTATTGGACGGGCTGGAAGATTGTCTTTTTGTCCGAGGTGCTCGCCTTCATCACCATCACCCCGGCTCTGTTGAGTTGGGCAATTGAAGGGCGTGCGTTGTTGCGAAAAGCGCGTGCCTTTCAGCTCGAGGGAGTGGTGCTCATCGCGGGGTTAGCTCTTGTCAGCTACATCGTGTTCACGCTCCCTGAGAACAGCAGATCACCTGCACTGTTCTATACACTGGTACCATTTCTGCTTTGGTCCGCATTGCGATTCGGATGGTTGGGAGTCAGCACTTCCCTGATTGTGGTGACATCTCTCTCGATTTGGGGCGCAGTCTATGGCCGAGGTCCGTTTTCCAACTTGGTACCTCTTATCGACCCTCTACCTCTACAGATGTTCCTGGTTTTCACTTCGATACCCTTTGCGGTTCTGGCAGCGGTTGTCGAAGAGCATAAGCAATCTGCGCATGTAGTCCGCGAGAGCGAGGAGCGCTTCCGATTAGTTGCCACTACTGCCCCAGTGATGATCTGGATGGCCGGACCTGATAGACAGTGCACCTACGTCAATGAGCCCTCGCTGCAGTTTACGGGGCGACCACTTGAGGACGAGCTAGGA
>QIAK01000559.1:1534-2114 GCA_003225515.1 Acidobacteriota bacterium
GTTCGATCTGCGTCAGCCTTTTCAGATGCAATACCGGGTCCGGCGGCATGATGGAGAATATCGCTGGTTATTGGACATTGGTGTGCCGAGATTTAACCACGACGGCTCTTTTGCCGGATTCATTGGATCTTGCTTGGACATCACCGATAGAAAGCTCGCCGAGGAATCTCTTTCGAGCGTTAGTCGTCGCTTGATTGAAGCGCACGAGCAGGAGCGTACTTGGATCGCGAGAGAGCTTCATGATGACCTCAATCAGCGGATTGCCTTATTGGCAGTCGAATTGGAGCAATGCGCCCAGCATGTTCCCGAGTCGGCGGTTGACCTCCAAGGTTCCGTCCGTCATGCCTGTCAGCGGCTTTCGGATATCGGCAAGGACATTCAGGCTCTTTCGCATCGTCTGCATTCGTCGAAGCTCGAATACTTGGGCCTGGTGACGGCAGCCAAGAGCTTCTGCAGGGACTTTTCCGAGCAGCGAAGTGTGCGAATTGAATTCAAGGAGTCGGACATACCGGCTGCGGTTCCGAAGGAGATCTCGCTTTGCTTGTTTCGCGTCTTGCAGGAGGCCTTGCAGAATGCGGTG
>QIAK01000559.1:2171-6181 GCA_003225515.1 Acidobacteriota bacterium
GGCACGTCGCAATAAGGAGTCAAGGATTGGGGCTCATCAGCATGAGAGAGCGACTGCAATTAGTGCACGGCGAGTTTTCCATCGAATCGGAGCCAGGCTGTGGCACCACAATCCGAGCTCGCGTGCCGCTCGGGGCGACAGAATATCGGATGAGAGCGGCGGGATGAGATGGGAAATTTCCAGGCAGGAAAGGCACTTTGTGCACGTGTTTCCAAGCTTAAGGTGTGCTCGGAGTCTATCGCAGAAGAGTTGGAGATTTCCGAACGAGAATTGCCACTCAGTAAAATAAGCGAGTTTGATGCAGCTTACATCAGAGCCTCGGATGGGTTCCCTCGAAGGTACTAAAATCGTCGACTTTTATTCCACTACTGACAAATTTCTCGTCTCGAAGGAGGGCTTTGATAGCGGGCAAAGGTTCAATTCCGGCATCGGCCTTAAGAACGTATCCATACGCTCCGTTGCTCAAAGCCGCCCTCACCACCTCTGTATCGTGGTTCCCAGTTAGGAACAGGATTTTCGTACCGGAGGCGGTTTTTGATATTCGGGTACTTGCTTCCATTCCATTCAGGCTCGGAAGACCGATGTCGAGCAGGATCACGTCTGGTTTGAGTTCTCTGGCTATTTTGACGGCTTCTAATCCATCCGACGCTTCGGCGATGACCTGCACGTCGGCCAGTCCTTCCAGCATAGAGCAAACTGACCGTCTCCAAAGCTCGTTATCGTCAACCACGAGAGTGCGAGCCCGCGGAGAGATATCTGAGGTGGGCATAATTCCCTTGCTGGCAGGGGAAAGACGGTCTAGTTTCGCTGACACCGTCACCCCAAGCTGAGGCTCAGCGGGCGTCCCGGAGAGAGACTTTCCACCAAATCCTGACTCGTGTCTGTGATCTTAATCACACAAAGCGTCTCGATCAGACACGTCGACCCCTGTCAATGTTGCCAGTATTTCTCTCGAGTTTTCGACTCTAGGCTAATCGGCGAAATGATGCAGGCACTGTAAGTATTGCCGGGGGGAATGAGCCATGTTCAACATGTCCGCCTATCAACGCGCAAGGGCTGCCCGCCTGAGATCTGTGGGCATTTGCGTCGCCTGTGGATGCGCTCGGGCAATGACTAACCGGACTCGGTGTCTAGCGTGCGCACGGGATGCCAGCAAGCGGACGCTGAAATGGATTGCACGCAAAAAGAGTTCCAGCTCTCGGTTTGGGTTCAACGGCGTTGGTGTAGATCAGTGAGTGTTCAGCGCCAGAATCCGACCGATCATCAATCTGCCAAGCTTAGTTTGATGGCCGTCTTTCTACTGATAGCGCTTTCCTCGAGGCTGAATGCACAAGAACAGCCTGAGCCAACCCCGCGTTTTGATGTGACTCCGTTCCTCGGTTATCGCACCAGCATGAGCTTCCCAGTCGAGCCCCACGTCACAGGAACTAACCCTCGCGTTGTAATCGATGCAAACCCAAGCTACGGGATCGCTTTCGGGGTGCGCCTCAACGGCGAAGATGATCTGGTCGAAGTACGTTGGGCAAGGCAGGATTCGTATGTTCACGCGGAGAATATTAGCCCCGAACCTCCCCGTCAACGAGTGATTATCGACCAGTTTCACGGCGACTTCAGCCATGAGGGGCTGGTGGATGGATGGGTGTCATGGGCAAAACCATTCGTGCTGGCCAGCATTGGTGCGACACGCGTTTCTGGCAGTACACGCTTCAGCTTCACGCGCTTCTCGTTTGGAATTGGCGGGGGAGTCAGGTTCTATCCCACCCGGCATCTAGGCTTCAAGATCCAAGCCGAATGGCTGCCGCTCGTCGTGAACCCTTACGGTGCTTTCATTTGCGGCGCTGGTTGCATTGTGCATGTCGGGGGCACGTTGAGTTCTCAAGGGGAAGTCTTCGCAGGTCCAATACTGCGATTCTGATTCTCGAAGAGCATGCGCGAGCAATCTGAGGAATTCTTCATGAGTGACCGTCTGTAAAGGCCGCTGAATCGTTGCGTCCCAATCTGTTAGAAGGTCCACTGCAATGAGAATGTCGCATTGTTAGCGTGGAAATAGCGGGGGGTGGTAGGCCCCACGAAAGATTTCTCCCCGTACTGATAATAGTTCCACCCCGCCTTTGCTGTGAGGTTGTGTCCGATGTCGATCGCGACATTCGCCAAGGGCTGATGGTAGTTGTACTGGAGCGAACCGGCGGGCTGAAGGCTGTTGAACTGCGGAGTCTCTCCGCCGACACTCGTGATGCTATAGCCAACCTGCGTGCGGACGCGGCTCGTCAGTTTAAACATCACGGAGCCCATACCGTAATGTGTGCGGCTCGTGTAAGAGCCCGCGGTGAGAAGCGGATTATTATCCAGATCGGCGAGGCACTTGCCGGCATTGGCTACGACGGTCAACGACAGGTCGGAATCATTGAAGCAGATAAGCGCATTCTGCTTGTAATCGTTGTAGTTATAAGCAAAATCGAAGTTGATGCGCTCCCCCCGCGCGATAGTTGCAGCTAATCCGTAATTGCGATTGTGGCCTTTAAAATTGATCAGAGCATCGCCGTTCGATGCGTCCCAGAGATTTACAGACCCGGCGAGAATTGCCCAAGGTCTCGGCACGTAATTGGCTTGGACGCGATAGCGGGTTTCTTTGCGCGGGCCGATGCGTAACGGACGAGAGTGTCGTCGTTATTCGTGTGCTCCCAGTCGAAGTTGAATCTTAGATTTGCTGTGGGCTTTGCCCAGAAAGCAACCAGCGGCGTGTATTCGTGGATCACGACGCGGTCTTCATCTCCGGTTGCGAAGTCCAGAACTTGATGAAACACTCGGTCTCCGTACCGGAACCCGATGCGGCCCCCAAAATGCTTCGAATCCCAAACGAGATCCACCTGATTTCTCTTCCAACTCTGGTTGAAAGACCGTTGGTCCAGAGCATTCGTCACCGTTGGCGTAATGCCACTGATAGGAGTCAACAAGGAGCAACTGGGTAGAGCGCACGAACCGGATCCGGGAACGGTCCAGTCGGTCGTCGCGGAATTAAAGCTCTCGGGAGTTCGGTACGCCCATAAGCGGAAGGTGTCTACCAAGCGAAGATGTTCTGTCAGATGCGACGTGACGCTGAAGTCGGCCACGTTTGAGATGCGCGTGGCGTTCCCGGGGCCGGCGAAAGTCTCCTGCCGGAGACGACTGCGCTGCGAGAGCCCGTTGAACAATTCATTAAAGAGTGTGTTCATGTCAGCCGAGCTATAAGCGTACGACGCACTCACTTCGAACCGCTGGAAGTAGCTGCTGTGCAGACTCAAACGTTCGGTCGGACTGGATGTGCGAATGCGGTCTGAACGCTTGTAATTGAAATACCCATTGCAGGCAGGGTTGGTCAGGGTGCCGGTGGAATCGATAAGGCTGGTCGCCGGAGTGTTGATGGCGCACGGCGTTTTGTTACCCGTCGCGAACGGAAGGCCCAGTTCAACGGTGCCGGGGGCTCCCGGCAATAGCGCCTGAGCGAAGGGAGCCAGACTCCACGATGTATCACCTTTATAGTAGTCGAGAAACTGGTCGTAGCTGATCACGGTGCGCGGTGCTAGCTTAACGTCAGCGCCGATGCGGTAGGAATTTAGCGTGGTATTCCAGGCCTGGTAGAGCAATGCGTCTGTTCCTTCATGAACGCTCGAGAAGGAGGGGCCCGTCATGTTGTTGTGCGAGTACCCAATGCGGAAGTCAACGATTGATTGCGGCAACAGGGTCAGGTCGAAGTCGCTCATACGGCGTCGCGTGGCGAAACTGTGCGGCGAAGAAGTGACGGGAATGCTCGGGCTAGAGATCGGCGGATTGAGCGGGTTGGCTAGCAGGTTATAGTCGAAGTCAGTCTGGTCACGACGGAAATTCGCCCGGAAGTCGTACCAGAGGGCCTTGTCCAGCCGGGCACGCAATCCGTTATTAGGGTCTCCTCCCCATCCGAAGCTATTAACAAACAGATTGTCGAACAGCAGACCGTCGTGGTTTTGCGACTGCATGGACAGGCTCTGGTCCAG
>QIAK01000559.1:6207-7085 GCA_003225515.1 Acidobacteriota bacterium
ATCGGCTGGCTGCCCGTCACATCCGCTGCGCGATAGCCGATCTCGATGGACTGGTGAACCACGTAGCCATTGTTTTCCCATCCTTCCGGTTGCTGATTGGTTCCTGAAGATTGAGCTTGCGCGGCAACGCTCAACAGCGCCATCAGCAGGAGGAGTTGGCTTATCCGATAGCAGTTTGACATTATGACTTGCCTCCTCACCGGAAAAACACGTTGCTGGCGTTGGACCCATGAATGGCGGCGTGGCACATCGTGCACGCCTGGTACTTAGCGGATTGGTTGTGCGCTGGACCCTGCGGACCCTGCGCGGGGAAGGAGTGGCATTGGAGGCAGAGCAAGTTCACTTGGCTTACCCGCAGGAAACGGGGATTTGTGGAGCCATGAGGCGTGTGACAACTGGAGCAGCCTTCGGTTTTCACCGGCACGTGTTCATAGACGAACGGCCCTTGTTTGTCGGCATGGCATTTGAAGCAAACCTGGTCTCCATTGGGAAGTGCCCGGACCTGGCGAAGGGTGGTCGTGCCATGGGTATTGTGGCAGTCGCTGCACTGCACCAAGCCTTCGTTGACGCGGTGGTGATAGGGCTTGCCAAAGTCAGCCTTGGCAGCCGTGTGACAGCCGTAGCACAGAGTGGGCTGTGCCTGAACCAGCAAGTGTTCCGGTTCCTTGGCGTGGTGAGGTGAGTGGCAGTCGAGGCAACCGACATCGTTGCTAGCGTGTGCCGAACTCGAGAAATGGCGCTGTTCGTGCTTCTCGCCGTGGCAACTCAGACAACGAGCGCTCGCCTCCTGCCTCGACAGCTTCTTGAAGCTGATGATCTTGGTAACATCTCCACCGCCCTCTACATGCTCCGCTCCGGGGCCGTGACAGGATTCACAG
>QIAK01000010.1 GCA_003225515.1 Acidobacteriota bacterium
CACGTGCTTGCCTTCGGGCGCCAGCGTCGGATCGGTCAGCGATGGAATCGCGCAATCGAGATACGGCTGACGCGAAAAGTTTCCATATTTCGATTCGTCAAAGGCCCGCTCAATGTAGTCAATCTCGTTGCCAATGTGAATGCGTCCTTTGAGAGCGCTCGCGTCGCCATTCTTGATCGCCGTGAACTTTGGCAGCGCGGACAAAGCCAGGTTCACCTTTGCGACCGTGCCATTTCCACGATAGTGCTGCAACTTCTGCACGAAGTCGGGCGATAGATGCGTGGGATCGGTCAGCTTAAGCAGAGTGCGTTTCGGGTCGGCGTTAGAGATAACGGCTTTGGCGTGAATCTCTTCTCCTGTGGAGAGCAATATGCCAGTAGCTGTTCCGTTCTGTACCCGAATCTCGATTACTTCTGCACCGGTGCGAATCTCCACCCCCGCAGCTTTCGCAGCTGAGGCCATGGCCTGTGTAAGCGCGCCCATGCCGCCCACAGCGAGATTCGCCGAACCTGCGGGATAGGGATCTGCTGCCGCGCGGATCAGCAACACCAGCGCGCTTCCCGCCGACCACGGACCTAAAAAGGTTCCAAAAACGCCGCGCGCCGCAATTACCGCGCGCAGCAGTTCAGTTTCAAAATATTCCGACGCCAGATCGGCAACGGCCATTGGCCCCCAGCGCAGCAGCCGAAACATGTCACGCTTACCCAGCTTACGGATTGCGCGCCCGGTCTTAAGCATGCTCCACATATCGCCGCTGCTGGGGTTGTCGATATCGGGCGGCGTGGTGGCCAATGCCTCAGCGATCACTTTCGCGATCTTCGCCAGCGATTGCTGGAATTCGGGATACTTCGCGGCATCCTTCTGCGAGAAGGCTGCAATCTCCTGCGCCGACTTCTTTGCATCCTGATACAGCGAGAGCGCGCGTCCATCGGGCGAAAGAGCAGTCACGCAAACCTCCGGCGTGAGCCACTTGAGCCCGTGCTTCTCCAACTGCATGTCGCGCACAATCTGGGGCTGAATCGGGCCCGCCGTGTGCGCCAGAGTCGAACAGCGAAAGCCAGGATGGAATTCGTCGCTAATCGCGGCCCCGCCCACTTGGGCGTTGCGCTCCAGAACCAGCGGTTTGTATCCGGCTTTCGCTAGATAGAACGCGGTGACGAGCCCGTTATGACCACCACCGATGATGACGATGTCACGCTGGTCTTTCGTCGTCATGATCAGGCCGCTCCCTTGATGTCTTTCAGGATTTCCAGCGCCGCGAGCCGGCCGTTCGCGCCCATAATGCCCCCGCCCGGATGCGTTGCCGATCCGCACATATATAGATTTTTGATGGGGGTCCGGTACTGGGCCCAGCCGGGCACCGGACGCAGGAAGAAGAGTTGCTCCAGGGAAAGCTCGCCTTGGAAAATGTTGCCTTCGCTCAGGCCCCACTCACGTTCCAGATCAAGCGGCGTGACGACCTGCTTGTGAATAATCAAGTCTTTGATATTGGGCGCGTACTCCGCGATCGTATTGACCACAGTGTCACCAAATGCTTCCTTCTGGTCATCCCAGTTCAGTCCGGGCCGAAGCTTGTAAGGCGCGTACTGCACAAAGCACGACAGCACATGTTTTCCAGGAGGCGCAACGGAAGGATCGGTCAGCGACGGAATCACCATGTCGATGTAAGGATGCCGCGAGAAGTTCCCATACTTCGCGTCGTCGTAGGCGCGCTCCATGTACTCGACCGAAGGCGAGATCGAGATCGCGCCGCGCAGGTGTGCTCCCGGTCCGGGCATGCATTTAAAATTCGGCAGCCCGCTCAGCGCCATGTTCACCTTACCCGAAGAGCCGCGATACTTGAATCGGTTCACATCTTCCAGAAAGTCCGGGGGGAGGTGTTCGGCACCCATGAACTTCGTGAACGTCATTCGGGGATCGACGCTGGAGGAAATCACATCCGCATAAACTTCATCGCCGTTCGAGAGCACTACGCCCTTGGCCTTGCCATTCTTGACGATGATCTGCGAAATCCCTGACTTCGTGCGGATTTCGACGCCTGCCTCGCGAGCCGCATCGGCAATTGCATTCGAAATTGCACCTGTGCCCCCGCGCGCGAATCCCCAGGCGCGAAATGCGCCGTCAATCTCCCCCATATAGTGATGCAGCAGCACGTACGCCGTCCCCGGCGAGCGCACGCCGAGGAAAGTTCCGATAATTCCCGAGGCTGACATCGTGGCCTTGAGCACGTCGGTCTCAAACCATTGATCGAGAAAATCAATGGCGGACATGGTCATCAGCTGGACCTGATTGTATTTGTCGTAGCTCGACATGCCCTGAAAGCGGCGTCCAATAAAGAGCAGTTTCATCAGCTCGCGCGGATTCAACGTTGTCGGATCGGGCGGCACCATGCTGAGAATTGGCTTCACGAAGCGGCACATAGCCTGCATCGCCTTGCCGAATTCGTCGTAAGCCTCGGCGTCCACACGCGAATGCCGCGCGATCTCCCGGTGAGTCTTGCCGTGGTCGTTCACGCGCCACAGGTAGTCGCCGCTGGGCATGGGCGTAAACGTGCCGTCAAGAGGAAGAATCTCCAGTCCGTGCCGCGGCAGATCGAGGTCACGAATAATCTCCGGCCGTAGCAGCGAAACCACGTAGGAGCACACGGAGAATTTAAATCCTGGCACAATTTCTTCCGTGCAGGCTGCTCCGCCCAGCACATGCCGCCGCTCCAGCACCAGAACTTTCTTACCGGCTTTCGCCAGGTACGCAGAGTTGACCAGGCCATTGTGCCCGCCGCCGATCACGATTACGTCGTAATTAGAACCAGCCATTAGCTGTTAGCTCCTAGCGTTTCGATTCAGTTGTCAGGAACGGTAATAATACTCGCGAACGGGAGAGTGGGTGACCTGTATTAGAGCCCGCTGGGAAGGACGGTCCAGCTGCGAAGGGTGCTCAACGATATTGGCATGAACAGGCGCATGAGGTGACTGGAGTCGAATCGCCATTCTATCGGGAAGCGTCAGTTTTGTCTGCACAAATAGAGTGGGGACCGTCCCTTTCACCCGGACTACATTGGCGTCATCCCGAAGGCCCGCGCTGGAGAAAACGCGGGCCTTCGGGATGACGCCGTCGTTGAGAATCACCCTGTCGTCGAGACGGAACCGAACTCAAAACTCTGAGTCGGGTTGCTGCGTCACTCCGTCCCTGCATATAATCCGGCTTCGGCGTCTTCACTCAATTTGAGGTCAACATCTTGCCCATCGGAACCGCATTTCACGAACGCACTTTTCCTCTTTGCCACAGCCTGAACTATCGCGAGTGGTCCGGTTATTACACCGTGAGCGTGTACGAAGTTCATCACGAGCACGAGTACAACTCCATTCGCAACGCGGCCGCGCTCATTGATATTTCTCCGCTCTATAAATATCTGATCACCGGCAAGGATGCGACCCGGCTGGTAAATCGCGTCATTACCCGCGACATCAATAAAGTCAAAGTGGGCCAGGTGATTTATTGCTGCTGGTGCGACGAGGAGGGCAAGGTCATCGACGATGGCACCATCTCGCGTCTGGAAGAAAACGTTTATCGCTGGACCGCCGCCGATCCCAGTCTGCGCTGGTTCCGCCAGAACGGTTTGAACATGGACGTTCAGATCGAAGACATTTCTGAGAAAGTTGCCGCGCTCGCCTTGCAAGGTCCGACATCGGCCAAGCTGTTGAAGGCGGTTGCCGAAGCCGACATCGCCAACCTGAAATATTTCCGCGTTACCCGCGGCAAAATCGCCGGAGTACCCGTCGACATTTCCCGCACCGGATACACCGGCGATCTGGGATATGAAATCTGGATGCCGTGGAACGATGCCGTAAAAGTCTGGGACGCTCTCGCGGAAAAAGGCAAGCAGTTCGATCTGCACGCCGCCGGCATGCTCGCGCTCGATGTCGCTCGCGTGGAAGCAGGCCTGCTGCTGATCGAAGTCGACTACACGAGTTCGAAAAAAGCGCTGATCCCGTCGCAGAAGTTCTCGCCCTACGAACTGGGCTTCAACAAAATGGTCCATCTGCAGAAAGAGAATTTCATTGGTAAGCGCGCGCTCGAGCAAGACGCGAAAAACGGAGTGCCCCGTCAGTTGGTCGGCCTTGAAGTCGATTGGACCGACATCGAAGCACTCTATGACCGCTATGGGCTTACGCCGGCCGCCCCGGCCCAGGCCTCGCGCGTAGCAGTCCCGGTGTATGCAGGCGAGAAGCAGGCCGGCAAAGCCACCACTACAAGCTGGTCTCCGGTCCTGAAAAAGCTGATCGCCCTAGCCAGCGTCGAGTCGGAGTATGCCAAGCCGGGAACCTCGCTGCAGATGGAGATTACGATTGAGGCGATGCGGCTGAAGACGAATGTGAAGGTGACGAATCTTCCGTTCTTTAATCCCCCGAGGAAGACTGCCACGCCGGTATAGACTTCCGCGAGTGTCAACGAGCGAAGGTTGTATCTCGCTTACTCATTTGCTCGCGCAGGTCGAGTACGAGCTTATAGATGGAATCTACGTCATCGATGTCAGCAAACACAGGTGGGTCTCCAACGGTGAACCGGCTCATGCTGCGAGTTGCTTGCCGCCGTCCTGCGATGACGGGGTACTTGGGTCCGAACCACAAAGTTCCGGTATCCGAACCCTCCTTCTGTAGCGTTGGCAGCACGTCGATATAGTTGAAACTCGTTTTCCGGGTCCATCCGTCCTGAACGATCAGAATTCGTCGCGAGGTTACGCCGTAATACGTTCGACGCTTGAGCCAGGCGTCGTAGAGAAAGCGGCCCCACAACATATATTGTCCGATCAAGATGAACGGAATTCCCCACAGCGTCATAAACAGAGATGGTCCGTTCTTGGCGCTGTTGCTCCAGTGACCTGAAGCTCCCCATTCCCAAAATGTGGTGAAAGCAACCCAAAACAAGCTGAAAGGAATTAGATACCAGTCATCCGAATGGAAGATTACGCTGGAATTCGGTCGGCCTGCCCAGAGGACGCTTTCTCCTGACAACAGCTCGGTTTGAAGTTTCGAACTCGCCTCTGGATCAATCAGTCCCATCGCTCCTCCTTCCCGCCGGTCACCAACAGAACTTGAACAGCCCGTGATAGAGCAGGTGGTTTCGGGATGCGGCGTGGGTATTGATTCCTGAAGGATAAATCGGAGAAAACTTGTCTCCCCAGCGTTCGCCGACATACCAGATGTTTCCGCCCTCCGGGTTGATTTTTCCTTTTGTGGTCTTGTTTCTGTAGATCACGCCATTCTTCGGCGTCCAATGGGATCCGCCCGCCTGTCCGTCCAAATCGAAGATGTAGTCGGTCATAGCCGCAGCCCGGTCAGCTTTAGTGTTGAAGTTCTGGTGTGCCACAAAGCCATTGCTGAAGCTCGAAGACACGATTTCGTCAAATGTGAAATCGGTGCGCAGAAGAAACGGGTTAAATGAAATCAGTGCCTCGGTGATCACAGCACCGACCACTTCTTTCCAGTTGAAGAGAAAATCGCCCAGATTTTGCTGCTGAGAATTTTTGTAAAACGGAATCACCAGGATCTGGTTTACTCCCGAAGCTGCCACTTGACCTCCGATCACCGAAGTGTAATCGGCCCACAATCTTCCCCAACCGCCGAAAGAATCATACGTGCCATCGCGATAGCCGCCCTGATCGGGTGTTGGCGTGAAATTAATGTGAGGGATGCTGCCCTGGCCTGTACAGGCGCGGGGAATCACGACTCCATACCACGTGATCGACGACCCTTCCACTCGGACCAGCTTGCGCACGTAATCGGCGCCGACCACCAAGGGCTGGATGGGCCGGAAACCATCCATTAAGTTTACGTCGACCACGTAAATCCCATAAGCCTCATCTTCCCTAAAGCCATCGGGAGGTGGCGCGACTCGGGCGGCTACCGCTCCGGCCGGGGGGTCGGAGGCGACTTGATTCATCAGCTTGAGCGTGCCGCCTGCTGGATCGAGCACACCATCGACGACGGGCCGTGCGTTAACCGTTTGGAACTTAATGATCTGGGCAGTTACTTCGTCGATGATTGCGTTGCGCTCGGTCGCCCAAACTCCGCCAATCTCCGCCGACCCTCCCTGCGCTACGGGAATACGGTCGAAGAGTTCCATAATCGTAGACAGATCTTTGGGATTGTTCGGCATCTGAGTCTGGCAGTTGCGAATACCGACAGACGCTGCAATATTGCGGAGGATGCGGGACACTTTATTCTCCTTCAGGCCGGGCGCACGATAGACGCGCCCCGGTGATCGGTGGGGGCGATATTTGCTGGCAAGAATATCACAGGCTGGAAGCTCAAGCCCGCTGATGTTGCGACACGCTACGGGCTGCTTTCCGCTTCCCGGCCCAGTAAATCCCTGCTCCAATCCCCACCAGCGCTCCGCATCCGCCAATTACTTTCAACATGGCCAGCGGCTTGTTCGGCTCATCCTGTTGCGGGATCAGCGACAGTGCGATCGTCATGGCAGTTGTGAGGAATCCTACAACCGCGACCATTTTCGCCATGGTCGATCCTCCGGGAACGCGAATCACATCGGGTCCGGCGGGTTCGCTCTGCAGCCTGATCATCGCCGCAAACAAATACAAGTAAGGAATGAAGTAGGTGATGACTCCCATGCTGACCAAAACATCATAAGCGCCCTTCACGCTGGTCCCCATCTGCCCGAGAAAGACGAATACCACTCCAAGAAAAAACTGCGTCAGCAATGCCACCCAGGGTGTCTTCCAGCGCGGATGCAGCGCTCCAAAAGCGGGTGGAAGAAAACGATCCAGCCCGGCCACGAACGGAAGCCGTGCTACAGCCGCGAGGTATGCCCCGGCCGCGCCGATGTTGCTAAGTGCAATCAGAAATGCGGCCAGCGGCAGCACGCCCGGGTATCCCACGCGCGATGCGGTCTTAGACACTGCCTGTACCAGCCCTTGCAGGCTGTTGACCTCGTTTGAAGGTAAGGCGAGCAGCACGCAAATCGTCCCCAGAATGTAGCAGATGGTTACGACAACGCCGCCGGAGAGCAGGGCCAGGGGAATCGTACGGCGTGCGTTCTTGATCTCTTCGCCCATGAAGGAGGCCGTTTCGCACCCGCCGAAGGCAAATGTCAGCACCGACCAGAAGATGATGTCGTTGACATGCGTGCTGGGAATCATGGAGTGCAGCGTGAACGAAGTCGCCGAGCCATAGCGATGCCAGGCAATCAATCCCATCACAATCACGATGCCCACGGGAACCCACATCGCGATTGCGCCAATATTGTGCAGCCATTTGCCCACGTCGAGTCCAACCACATTCAGCAACGTGGCGGCGCTTAACGTAAGGAGAGAAAAAATGATGTAAAACGTTGCGTTATTCGAGAGATGTTCCCAGTTCGCCTGCCGTATAAAGAGCACATTGCTGGCGGCGAAATAGAGCACGGCAGGGAAGTAGGGCAGATTGCTGGTCCAGTAGGTCCACGCCGCCATAAAGCCAGAGAAGTCCCCGAACGCGCGCTTGCTCCAAACATAAAGCCCACCCTCATTGGGATAGCGCGAAGAAAGTTCCAGCACCGAAAGCGCCAGCGGTGTATAGAAACAAAGCCACGCTCCAATCCAGATAACGATGGAACTGGGCCCCGCCGCCGCGGCGGTTGCGATCCAGCGCAGGCTGATGCCCGTAATGATGTAGAACAGCACCAGGTCACGAAAGCCCATCACCTGCCGCGGGCGATTTGGATTTTCGGCCTCGGCGATGGAAACTCCGGGTGAGAGAAATGTCAGATTGTCCGGTTGCTGGTTGGGATTGAATTCTGCCAATGGTGTGTCCCGGGGTCAGACGAATGCGGTCAGGCTGCCGCGAGCGAGAAGAAGAGGAATATCACCGCTGCGGGTGCTGAGCAAGCCGAAAGTGCGGCACCTCCAGCCGGACTTCCTGTTTATGGGAACTGCCCGCAGACAAATTACGTACTTTGGTTAATGCTGCCACGAAGATTTCGGCGATTAGGAATCTTCCTCCTTCTGGGATACCTAACCTTTTCACTGATCGCCGGAGTCCGGTTCTGAAAGCCAAAGGCTGAGCGTACGCAGAACTTCGTCCCGGCGCTACTTCTCGGTGATCGATCTCCGGTCGCTCCACTTCCAGAATAAGTAAAACGGCACTCCGATCAGCACGATCGCCGTTCCCCAGAAAGCCTCGGTGGGGCGGGTGAAGATCGTATTCAGCGTCCACACCGTTCCGATCAGGACATAGATCGCGGGCAGCCACGGATATCCGGTACAACGATAAGGACGCGGAATGTCGGGGCGCTTCCAGCGCAACCAGAACATGGCGATCACCGTGAGCGTGTACGACAAAACCATGCCGTAGATCACGTAAGTATAGAGCTGGTCGTAACGCCCGCTGAGCGTGAGCGCGGCGGCCCACACCCCCTGCCCGATCAGGCTGAACGCCGGAGTACGCCACTTGGGATGAATCACCGCC
>QIAK01000011.1:0-5278 GCA_003225515.1 Acidobacteriota bacterium
GAGGTGAGTCATGGGGTCGAGACGGAGCTGCGAAATGCGGGAGCGAGCGACAATCTTATTCTCCAAATCGGCCGTTCGCGATCGCGGCAAGCGAGCAAGAACGTAAAACCGGCTGTGAATAAAGTCGTCGCACATGCTGAGCGGCCGGCGAGCACGCCTCGCACACACGCAGAAACGTCGGCCAAGGAATTCCTCACGCAGGCCGACAAGTACCGGGTCGGTTCCGGTGTGGTCCGCGATGAAGGCAAAGCTGCCGCGTTATATCGGAAGGCAGCCGGCATGGGTAACGCCGAGGCGCAGACCAGATTTGCGGAGGCCCTGTTCGATGGACACGGGGTCACGCGTTATCCCGATGGGTCACGAGCATGGCTGGAGAAGGCAGCGCGTAAACGGAACGCTCGGGCCGAGTGCGATCTTGGCGTAATGCTGACGAGTGGCTTGGAGATCGCGCCAGATCGCGCGACGGGGTTGCGGTATCTTAAAGCCGCCGCGCGTCTGGGCGATGGGTATGCTGAGGACTATCTGGGTCAATTAGCGGAAAACGGTTTGACCGGTGATCCGAGCTTGAGCGAAGCCTATATGCATTACCTGAAGGCTTCTGAATTGGGCTCGGCTTGGGGAGCATACAACGTTGCCAGAATGCTCGAACTTGGCATTGGCGTGTACCAGAATCGCAGCGAAGCATTGCGTTGGTACACAAAGGCCGCATCCGCGCAGAATCCGGATTTGCTGGATCAATGGAGCGATCTACGGTCAGAGGCAGCAGCAATCTCTAGCGCCAACTTCCGAATTGGTGACATGTATGCCGAGGGCAATGGCGTTCCCAAGGACACTGAAGAAGCGGAGAGGTGGTATCAGCACGGAGTGGATATGGCGACGGCCGGTGCACAGGCGGGATGGTTGATGGCGGAAGTTTATTTGGCGAACGCGTACCTGCAATCAAAGGGCGTGCCACTGGACTATGGTGAAGCCATGAACTGGATGAAAAAGGCCGCTCAATATGGAAACCGCCAAGCTCAGGTAAATCTGGGCTCGATGTATCGCGAGGGGCAAGGCGCGCCTCAAGATTATGGCGAAGCGATGTATTGGTATCGTAAAGCGGCTGATCGGGGATCGGCACTCG
Source organism: Acidobacteriota bacterium (assembly GCA_003225515.1). GTDB lineage: Bacteria > Acidobacteriota > Terriglobia > Terriglobales > Acidobacteriaceae > Sulfotelmatobacter. Next base: position 1,124 of record QIAK01000011.1, read on the forward strand.
CAGAAAGCCTGATCGGGCAGCTCTACCTCGACGGTAAAGGAGTGACCCGCGACTACACGGTAGCCGCGACGTGGTTTCAAAAAGCGGCCGGCGAGGGCCTGCCGGTTGCACAGTGGAATCTTGGCCTGATGTATTACCGGGGCTACGGTGTTTCAAAAAATCCTGCGACGGCTCGAGCATGGTTACAGAAGGCAGCCGCTCGAGGCTACACGCCGGCAACCGGGATGCTGGCCAAACTTGATGCAACAGCTGATGCGAACATCTCCGCGCGCCCCACGCGATTGCAATAAAATCTGCACTCCGGGTCTTACTTGAAACACTTGTCTCGTCCGACCCGAGACGCGCTCGATCTCCACTGCACAGCCACCCATGCCCGTCGCACACTGCAAGCTGCAGCTTGCAGAAGATTGACCTTGCACCCCGTTTAGCGAGTATGTTAGGTTTCGCTCCATTAAGATAGGCAGGTTGTCCGGCGCCTCAAAGACTCGGGGGACCCACAATGTCGCAGCTGTTCAAGACAGACCGGCTGCCGGCTTCAGACCGTTTTGACGCCTGGCAATGGAATGCACAACAGATCTGCGGTGACTGCCGCATTCAACTTCCGAAATCCTCATTTCACGGCGCGATCGAGGTTCGCCACATTGGCGGGCTTCCGCTCACGCGATTTTCGTCGAGCCCGATTGCCTTCTGGAAATGGCCGTCCGACTCGGCAAGCCCCGATAATCGTTGTTGCATCGTGATCACACAAATTGCCGGCACCCGGCGATATGTGCAGAATGGCAGCGCTGTTTTGCTGAGTCCGGGGGATAGCACTCTGATCGATTCGGGGCGCCCATGGTCCTCCACTTGTGAAACGGAGTGCGCTCGTCTCTACCTGCGGGTGCCCCGATGGATGATGGAAAATCGTTTGCGCCTGCGGGAACTGCCAATCGCTCAACGTATTTGCGGGAGTGGCGGCGTCGGCGCCCTGCTCTCGCGCTTATCGCAATCGTTATACGAAGAAGCGGAGCAGTTCAAAGAAGAAGAAGGCGCGGCGGCACTGGACGCCTATTTCCAGGTCTTATCGGCCTGCATCGGGCGCTCTGAGTCCGCCGAACACGGTCACGCGCAACTCCGGCCACAGATTCGAAAATTCATTGAGCATCATTTGTCGGACCCTGGACTGCGGCCCGCAGAGATTGCAGCCGCAGTGGATATTTCCATCCGCCATTTGCACCGCCTCTTTTCCAACTCCGGCAGCACGCTGGGGGAATGCATTCGCGCACGGCGTCTGGAGCAGTGCAGGAACGATTTAGCGAATCCGAGCTTGAGCCGCAAAACCATTACGGAGATCGCGTTTTCCTGGGGTTTTAGCGATTCCGCTCACTTCAGCCGATCATTTCACAAACAGTTTGGGATCAGTCCTCGAAACTTCCGCGCACAAATTGGAATCAAAGAGTGGAGTTGTAATGGGGACCGGGACTCAAGCGAGCTTCTGCGCCCCAGAATCGCTGAAACCTTTTCCAAGCCGAACTGATCGAGTTCCCTTCAATGCCTTCCCAGGAACTGCGCCAGAGGCGCGTCAATGGGTGAGCGCTTCCCTTGTCTGCCCGCTTCGTCGATTCGAGAAAATGCATTCTGCATATACCGCACTGCGATCCAGCGCAGAGGTTCGCGTTCCCATGAGGGAGAATGGCGTTGCGCGATCGGCAACCGGCTAAGCTCACTACGCTTGCCGGAAATCAATTCCGCTAAGACTCGGCCCGTCAGGTTGGTGGTCGAAACACCTTGACCGGTGTAGCCGCGCGCTGTGGCGATCTTAGTTGCCGAATCAAACTCGGTCATGGGCATCCAGTCTCGTGGCATGCCCACCGGACCTCCCCACGCGTGGGTAAAGTTCACTCCCTCCAGCATGGGAAACCACTCCGTCACGAGCTGTTGGATCCGCTGGTGCGTTGCTGCGTGCCGGTCCTGCTCATCGGAAATTTTCGAGCCGAGCCTGTACGGCGCTCCTCTACTCCCGAAAAGGATTCGTCCATCCGCAGTGCGGGTAAGGTAATCCACGGTGTAGTTGCAGGACGCCAGACTCTCCCGGTTCTGCCAACCGATCTGTGACCACTGCGAGGGCGTCAACGGTTCGGTTAGAGTGATCAAAGAGTAGACGGGCAACACAGCACGGTGAAGCTCGGGTAACCGCGTCAGGTACGATTCACCGGCGAGAACAATCGCATCTTTCGCGCGGATTTCGCCAGCCGAGGTCACAAAACGCGGCGAAGGTCCTCCGTTGAAGTCAGTGACTTCGGTACGTTCGTAAATCAAGCCACCCCTCTTTTCGAAGGCGCGCGCCAGCCCGCGAACCAGGCGCCCGGGATGAATGCTGGCGTTTTCTGCGGCGAAGAGTGCCCCATGCACGTTCGTTACGCGTATCCGCTCCTGGGCTTCGCTGGCGCTGCACAAGCGATACTGCTGGCCCAATCCCAGACGGGAGTACGCATCAAAGGAGGAGCGAAGCATCGGCAGATGGTGATCTCCGCGGGCCAGCGTAAGAATTCCACCTTTGTGATAGTGAGCGTCGATGCCTTCTTCCTGGCATACTCTTGCGACATCATCGACTGCATCGTTCATCGCCAACATCAGTGCGCGAGCTGCGTCTACTCCATACCGGTGCTCGAGCATCCGCGGACTCACGGGGAACTTGGACGAACACCATCCTCCATTGCGGCCGGATGCACCGAATCCAACGATCTCTTTCTCGATCAGCGCAATTTTCAGGCCAGGATTTCTTTTAAGCAGGTAGTAAGCCGTCCACAGACCGGTATATCCAGCCCCCAGTACGGCTACATCCACATCAATGGAGCGTGCTAGCGCAGGCCGAGGAGTGAGATCGTCGCCCGCGGTTTCAAGCCAAAAACTGTACTTGGAATAATCCATCATTTTTGTTGGATGTTCGGCGGAACGTTTAGCTTTCGACGGTTGCCACTGCTGCTTCCGACTCGGTATGTACATCATCGCGCTTTCGCGAGGTCCGAACCATCGCGCCGAGCGCAGCCCATATGGCCAGCGCGATCCATTCACGGGAAGTAAAGTGACCCGGAATCAGCGGCACAACCTTCACCAGTATCATGACGGAGGTCACGATCAGACCGAAGACCGCAGCGGAACGCCGTCGCCATGGCGGCTTCATCTTGTAATAAGACGCGCAGGCGGCCATCCATGCCACGGCAGCGGTTACTGCGCCAACCTCCAGAATGGGAACCAGAAGTGCTTCACCCATGAAGATGGCCGAGGCTGTAGCAAGTCCAACAGCAATGATCGCTGCGGTAGGCGTGCGGTTAGTGGGATGCACGTAGCTCATCCTCGGATTGAGCAAGTTGCGTCGCGACATGGCATAGAGCAGTCGCGACGAAGCCACCATGTTGGCATTGAACGCCTGCACCAGCGCCACTAACGCCGATCCCATGATCAGAACGACAATCCAATGGGCATGGAGCGCATGTTCGAAGGCTACCGCCGTCGGGAACTGCTGGTTGCTGTTCAAACTCTGCCAGGGAGCCACAAAGGACACCGCGCCGATTACGACCCAGAAAAACGTGAGCCCGGCGAAGATCGTTAGAAGGATTGCGACCGAGAAATTACGCTCATCGAAATTCGGATTCGCCTCTTCCGCGCACTTACCAACCGACTCGAATCCCGAGACCAACCAGGGCACAACCTGCCAGACCAGCAGGATCGAGAGCAGCGGAGAATGGCTGAACAGTGGGTAGAAGTTTGAGACAGATCCGTGTTTCGCGCCCGCTAATGCAAAGATGATGACGAGTGTGAGAAAGGTGAATGTCGTAGCCTTGCTCAACCGGGCGCTGGCTTGGATTCCGCGATAATTCAGCCAGGTCAATAGAACGGTGAGAGTCAATCCCAACAGCATGTGCGGCAGGTACACCGGGTATCCACCCACACGATAAAGTTCGTGAGAATTCAGCGAGGGGAACAGGTAACCGCTGATCCTGCCCGCGGCCAGAGCTTCGAAAGGACACGTCAGGAAATAACTGAGGAACATCATCCAGCCCGTGGCGAAACTCACCGAGGACGGAAAGAATCTGGCCACGTAAGCGGCTTCGCCGGCGGCATCGGGAATCTCCTTCACCAACTGCCCGTAGACATATCCGATGGGCAACAGAA
>QIAK01000011.1:5383-13902 GCA_003225515.1 Acidobacteriota bacterium
TCCACCAGACGCAGCTTACGTGCGAGAGTCGTCATGAGAATCTGAAAAGTTTACAGTGCATTCGGGCAGACCAGGCCGCCCGACGCTTAGAACTCGTAGCGCAAGGCAAACTGCATCACGCGTGGTGAAGTCAGCAGCCCGGTGTAGGCCCCGAATGACGTTGGCACCTGTTGCAGCGAGGCAATGCAGGCGCAGGCGGTTCCGGTCTGCAACCCCGAGTCCACGTTAAATCGGTGGAGGTTGGGCACATTGAAAACCTCCCAGCGGAATTCGAGACTGTGGCCTTCGTAGGGCATCATCCAGCGCTTATTCAGCGCCATATCCAAACCGGCATAGCCATCTCCGCGGATCACGTTTCGCGAACCGCTCTGTCCGGGGAAGGGATGCTGGAAGTCAGCGAAAGCTGCGGAAGGATTCGCGAAAACACTGACGGAACCATCCGGCTGCTTGAAGTGGCCGGTTTTAGGTCTCGCGACCATTTGTGCGATACCCTGCTCGTCCCAGTTTGTAGGCCAGAAATTTCCGTTATCAACGGTGAAGGGGAAGCCGCTCGTCCACCGAGCCAAACCAGAAAGCTGCCAGCCTCCGATGATAGCGTCGGAAACCCGTCCAACATTACCAGCGAACGGTTTGCCCTTGCCGAAGGGTAGTGCGACGATCCAGTTGGCGTTGATCTGGTGTGTGGTATCGAAATCCGAAACTCCACGACGCCCGCTAGGATTGAAAGCGTTCGCCAGACGAGTTCCGGGAGCTCCGACGTTGCAGCAAGATGACCAACTCAGGCGAGTCGCTGAGGATGTGAAATCGAGCGACTTGGAGTAAGTGTAGTTCAGATCAAATTGCACTCCGCCGCTGAATTGCTTCCGCAGCGTAGCTTGTAGCGCGTTATAGCTGGATTTGCCGATGGAACTCCACGCGAACATGCTGGTCGCCTGATTATTCAGATAATTCCCAAACCCTCCTCCAAAAGGAGAGGCAAAGGATCCTGCTCCCGGGCCGGAGCATCCTGGCTGGCCGCAGGACGAATAGAGGTTGCCCTGGTTGTCCCCAAGGCCGCCATAGAGGTCAACGTTCCCGATGCCTACGACCTCGTTGCCCGCATAAGAGAGGAAGGGATCGTAATAAAGGTCGTAAATGGCCTGAATCAGGCTATCATTGCCTCCATTTCCGGGCAGCGGGATGATCCCGGCAAAGTTGCCGTAACTTGTGTACGAAGTGGCGCCCTGTTGAAGCGGCGGCAGCATATCGTGCCAATATGCGGCGGTTTTACCCACGGCCGCATCATTGACCGAGGAGTTGACGAAATTCACGTAGTCGGTAAAGCCGTTCGGAAATGAACTGTTGGGGTGCGCGAACGCAATTTTGGCCAACGCCGTGGCGGCTGAGAAGTAGTCGACGCCGCTCTTCGTGTCCACCACGTCGAGCGGTTGGCGAAGGTCGCGCTGGGTGAGCAGATTGCGACCCAGGCGGCCGACATAAGAGAGTTGCAGAGAGAACTTCTTCGGCAGTTCCCGTCCCAAAGAGAAATCGAAAGCATACGCATACGGCGACTTCATGGATTGGTCAATTCCCCAGGTAATGGCCTGCCCGCCTGCCAAGGGGTGGAGAGCGGGCGGCGGCGGCTGGAAAAATACCTGGTTTGCCGGATTGTTGCAGGTGAAGCTCGTAGGATCACAGCCGTAGGTGGGTATGCTGTTGATATTGGTCACTCGGGGCACGTGGGCGGCATCATCGTAACCAAACGTGCAACACGCATTTTGAACGGTTGCGCCTAAGCCACCCGGAGGATTCGCGTCGAAGGTGCTGAGCAACTGCATTCCGGCGCGATCGTAAACTTTGCTGAAACCGCCGCGAATGACGGTCTTGTCCCCCTCGCCGAATAGGCTTCGCAACCACCCGCTCTTGGGATGGGGCGAATATGCCACAGCGATGCGTGGCGAGAAATCAGACTTCTCAAAGTTGTACCATCCAGGTCCGTGATTGGCCGGTCCTCCCAGAGTGAAATTCAGAAGTGGAGTTGATTGATACCCCATCCCCTGATTCATGTTTTGAACGATCTGATCAAACTGGGTCCCGAGGTTCACGTCAGGTGATGCCTGAAAACCGTTGACCTCCCAGGGCGGCGGGAAGAGCGACCATCGTAAGCCATAGCTGACCGTAAGATTCGGTTTCAGTCGCCAGGAATCTTGCGCATAAAATTCATACCATTCCAGCCCATAGTTGCGCTTCACCGGAACGCCTTTAGCCAACACATTGCCTTGCTTGTCGTAGTTGTAATTGGCAACGATGTCGGAAACCATACCCAGCATCGAAAGCATCGGGAGATCGTAGGCGGGAGTAGAGGCCGGCTCAGGGGCCCCTATGTTTATGGGATCAAGATAGCCGCCCGTGTTGGCGAAACCGGTTGGCGACATCCAGTTGGTAGCTCCCTTTCCCTGGCTGAAAGAATGTTGGAAACTGAGGCGAGGGTCGCGGACGATACCGATGTTGCCTCCGAACTGCAGCGTATGTTTGCTCTTCGTCCAGGAGAAGTCGTCCAGGAAATTGTGAACCGGCGTCTGGGCATTATGGCTGTAGGCAATGCCCTGATCGAGACCATAAAACGTGTTCCACTCCTGGTTCGTGTTCCCCAGAAAACCCGTGCTCTGGCGTGTAAATCCCCAGTGCAGCGTGTTCACCATTGAGGGATTGAGTACCGCGGTATATCCGACCACAAATCCCTTACTGTGGTCGGTCAGGGTCTGCATCGCAACGGCGCCGGGAAGAAATGGATCCTGCGGGTTGTAGATATTCTGCAGCGCGCCACGCACAAACAATGTGTGCTTGCCGTCCGCCGTAAGGTGGTAATCGACCTTTGCAATGAAAGCATTGTTGTTCAGACTCGTGGGGGCGCGGAAGCGAAAACCGGAATAATTCAAGCCATCCCCCACAGAGGAGTCATTGGGTGCGAAGGCTCCATATGTCGGAACAAAGTAGCTGTTGAGGAGGGCTGTATTGGGTCCTTGGAGCAAGGGATCGAGATTCGTGATATCAGAAGAACCCAGAGCAAAATAACCCGCCGGCGAGGGATACATTTTGCCGCTCAGACCGGCTACCCCGGTGCTGTTGCCAGGACATTCGTCCAGATTGCTTCCGTTGCCGTTCGCGTCTGCACACTGATACTGGATCACACCATCGAGAAAAGAGGGACTGGGAATGGTCCGCACCGTGCTGTCCTCCTCGCGCTGGCGCGTGCCCTCGTAATTCACGAAGTAAAAGAGCCGGTTCTTCTGAATCGGGCCGCCAACCGACACACCGAAGATGTTCCGGATCAATTTGTCAGGGACATTCGGCGCACCGGATTGGGCCTCTGCGCCCTTAATAAAGTAATCATTGGCGCTGGTGAAGGTATTGCGGTGATATTCGTACAGCGACCCATGCAAGTTGTTCGTGCCACTCTTGGTAACCAGCGCGACCTGCGCGCCTGAGCCCTCCCCTTGGTCTGCGTTGTAGTTGCTGGTTGTGACGCGGAATTCCTGCACGGAATCCAATGTGACCGGCAGCACCGAGGTGAAGGCATAGCCAGCGGACTGGTCGTTGACATCTACACCATCGAGCGTAACGTTGCTCTGGTCGCTACGTGCGCCGTTGACTGCTCCGTTGCGCGAATCCTGATCTTTGACCTTGGGATCTGAAAGATCCGTGCGATTGCCCGTGTAGGACACTCCGGCTTGCAAGCTGAGGAGGTCGGGCACATTGCGACCTTCCATTGGAATCTCTCGAATCTGGACCTCATTAAAAGCATTACCGATGGAAGCGTCAACCATATCCAAGGCAGGAGCTTCGCTGCTAACGGTGACGTTCTCGGTTGCGGTACCGACCTTGAGTTGCACGTTGGCCGTTGCAGGGGTATTCACCAGCAACTGAATTCCGGTCTGCAGATACCGCGCAAACCCAGTCGCCGTGACGGTCAGCGTATAGGTTCCGGGCGGCAGGGCCTGAAAGCTGTAATCGCCCACAGATCCAGTGGTCAGAGTTCGCGTAATCTGCAGCTCCGCACTGGCGACAACAATGGTTGCGCCGGGAAGCGCGCTTCCCTCCTGATCAGTAACCGTGCCGCGCAGAGAACTGGAGGACGCCTGCGGATAGCAAGCGCTGCTCATGGCCAGAAATACTGCAACCCAAGACATCCACTGCCCAAAGCGTTTCATAGCTTCTCCTACCGGGAAGTTGGATCCAGCAAACGACCTCAGCTTGGACACAACTCTATCGAGGCCGATGTATTTTGTAAGAAAGGGTACTCCTGAACAGTGCCCTCGACTTGACTGACAGTGCCATTCTGTTGGCTTAGAGTGACCAGGTCAAAGGCTGTCTGCGAGGAGGCTGAACCTCAGAATCACCGATTTGGCTTGGGTATTTGAGTCTATAATCATGCGCACCAACGCCCTTGAGTGTAACCGCATTAGCTCATCCATCTCGCCTGGTGATCCATGCACATTGACTCCCACCAACATTTTTGGATTTACAACCCAGCCGAATATGAGTGGCTCGACGATTCAATGGCCGCGCTGCAGCGTAATTTCCTGCCGGACGATTTGAATTCTGAGTTGAAGTCTAACGACTTCCATGGGTCGGTTGCCGTGCAAGCGCGTTCTACTCTGGAAGAAACTCGCTGGCTCATCGAGTTGGCTGAGCGCTCTCCGTCGATTCTAGGAGTTGTGGGATGGGTGGATCTCCGTTCACCGGATATTCGGTCGCAACTCAAGGCACTCTCGTTCAATCCCAAGTTCGTTGGGGTTCGTCATATTGTGCAAAGTGAACCTGACGATCGATTCTTGATGCAGCCCGAATTTCTGCGAGGCGTTTCCGCACTCGAGGAGTTTGATCTCGCTTACGATATCCTGATTTATGCCAAACATCTTCCCGTAGCCGCGGAGTTCGTGAAGCGGTTTCCGCGCCAGCGCTTTGTGCTCGATCATTTGGCCAAGCCGCCGATCAAAACCGGCAAGATCGATTCCTGGGCAGCAGGAATTAAGCGGCTGGCCGAATTCCCCAACGTGCTCTGCAAGCTCTCAGGACTGGTTACCGAGGCTGACTGGCGGAACTGGCGGCGCGAGCAGATAGTCCCGCTCCTTGATGTTGCCTTTGAATCGTTCGGACCAGATCGGCTCATGATTGGCTCCGATTGGCCCGTTTGCTTAATGGCGGCTCCCTACGCTCGCGCCGTCGGACTGGTCAAGGATTACCTGCTCAGCCAAACACCTGAGACTCGCGAGGCCGTACTCGGCGGTAACGCGCAGCGCTTCTGGAGACTACAGCCGTGTTCGAACTTGCCGAGTGCCCCGCCCGCTCACGTCTAATGGATGTTTTACAATGACCGGACGCAACTCCCATGCCTCATTCGGTTCTCCAACTCGGTTCCGCGGACAATGTGTTGATCGCCCTCACTGACTTGAAAGCAGGGGACCGAGTCGAGTTCGGCGGCAAGGTATACAGACTCAATTCGAATATTCCCGCCAAGCACAAGTTCGCCACCCGAGATTTTCGTGTTGGCGACAACATCATTATGTACGGTGTCCTGGTCGGCAGCGCGTCGAAGCCAATTGGAGCTGGAGATCTGCTGACCACAAGTAATATCCAGCATCAGGCAGCCCCTTTCCGAGAACAGTCGGAAGAATACCATTGGGCGCCGCCGGATGTTTCCAGACATAAGCAGCAGACCTTCATGGGCTATCGGCGATCCGACGGCCAGGTGGGCACGCGAAACTACTGGCTTGTCGTTCCACTGGTCTTTTGCGAGAACAAAAACATTCAAGTTCTGAAGCAGGCACTTGAAGAAGAACTGGGGTTCGCAGCGCCTCAACTCTATCGCAATCAGGTCGCCGAACTGGCAAAGCTCTACCGGGAAGGACACGCAGAAACAATCGATATCCCCGGCCCCGCAACGGAACCGGTTCCTGACGTACGCAGCCGCCTTTTTGAGAACGTCGACGGGATACGCTTCTTACTCCATGAAGGCGGCTGTGGCGGTACGCGCGAAGACTCCAATAATCTGTGCGGTTTGATTGCAGGCTACATTCATCATCCTAATGTCGCCGGTGCAACGGTGCTAAGCCTGGGCTGCCAACATGCGCAGGTCGGGATCCTGCGCGACCAGATTCGCAAACGCAATCCCAATTTTGACAAACCATTGTTCATCCTCGAGCAACAGCGCAGTGGCTCAGAGCAGACGATGATGTCGCAGGCAATTCGGGAAACGTTTCGAGGATTGATCGAAGCCAACCAGGCCCAGCGCACTCCGGCGCCACTCTCCGAACTGTGCGTTGGTCTGAAGTGCGGAGGCTCAGACGGCTTTTCGGGAATCTCGGCCAATCCCGCGATTGGCTGCACTGCTGACATACTTGCCGCGCTGGGCGGCAGAACAATTCTCTCGGAATTTCCGGAGTTGTGCGGGGTGGAACAGGAACTGATCAATCGCGGCAAGAGCAAGCAGGTTGGCAACCGCTTTATTCAACTCATGCGCGATTACGCTGCCCGCGCCGCCGCAGTGCGCTCAGGCTTCGACATGAATCCTTCGCCCGGCAATATGCGTGACGGACTTTTAACGGATGCAATGAAATCGGCGGGAGCCGCAAAAAAAGGCGGGACGTCGCCTGTAACGGCCGTGCTCGATTATCCAGAATATTCGACCGAACCGGGACTGAATCTGCAGTGCACGCCGGGTAATGACGTCGAATGCGTTACCGCCCAGGTAGGCGCCGGTGCAAGCGTCGTGCTGTTCACCACTGGTCTCGGCACGCCCACAGGGAATCCGATTGCTCCGGTGGTAAAGCTTTCGACCAATTCGAATTTGGCCCAACGCATGCATGACATTATCGACATCGATACCGGAGCGGTAATTGCCGGAGAAAAGACAGTCGAGAAGATGGGCGAGGACATTTTGGAACTAGTCATCCGCGTGGCGAGCGGAGCGGTCCGAACCAAAGCAGAACAGAAACTGCAGGAAGATTTCATCCCCTGGAAACGAGGCGTATCGCTCTGACCGATCATGCTACTCCTTCGCAGAATTTGCGCCTTGATGGCAAAGTCGCCGTAATCACTGGTGGCGGCAGCGGCATTGGACGGGCTATCGCCTTGAAATTCGCAGCGCAAGGGGCGGCCATTCACATTCTGGATGTCGATGAACTCGGTTCAGCTGCGACATGTGAGCAGATCACCGATGCAGGTGGAATTGCGTCCGCTCACCTCTGTGATGTAACTAATCCCGAGAACGTGAACTCTAGGTTTGCGGAATTATTCCGCGAACAACGCATTCACATCCTCATCAACAACGCTGGAATCTCGCACATCGGCACAGTCGAAAGCACGACGCCGGAAGATTTCGATCGCGTCATTCGGGTGAATATCAAAGGGTTTTACCACTGCATGCATGCGGTCGTCGGAAACATGAAGAACTCGGGTGGAGGCGTGATCGTCAACATGGCTTCGATTGCCGGATCGTCAGGCCTGCCTGATCGCTTCGCATATTCGATGAGCAAGGGCGCCGTCATAGCCATGACGTATTCCGTCGCGAGAGACTATCTGGCTTACAACATTCGATGTAATTGCATTTCACCGGCGCGGGTTCATACCCCATTTGTTGACGACTATCTGCAGAGGAATTATCCGGGGCGCGAGCAGGAAATGTTCGAGAAACTGGCACAAGCGCAACCGATCGGCAGAATGGCGGAACCGGCAGAAGTGGCATCCCTCGCGCTTTATTTATGCTCGGATGAAGCCGCGTTCATTACAGGCGTGGACTACCCGATCGATGGCGGTTTCTTCAACTTGCGAGGCTAAGCGCATGGACCTGCAACTGAAGGGCAAAGTGGTGATCGTCACCGGCGGCGCCAAGGGGATTGGAGCCGCGATTGTGCGCGGGTGTGCTGCCGAGGGCGCAATTCCAGTAATCGTAGACCGCGACGCGGAAGCCGGGAGACAGCTGCAGCAGGATCTACACAAAAGCGGCGCGACCTGCGGGCTCATCTGTGTCGATCTCACTGATCCGGAAAGTTGTTCGCAATCCGTCAATCAAACGTTAGAACATTTTGAGCGCATCGATGCGCTCGTGAACAACGCCGGGCGCAATGATAAGGTCGGCCTTGAAAGCGGCAGCGTCGCGCTTAAAAAGCCTGGGTCCGTATACAAAGCTGGGATCGTCGCTTCTTGTCATGGCAATTATTGGAGGCGCAATCTGCCCCTGGATTATGGGCAGGATATCTGACGCCTGGAATATCCAGCGAGCGTTTGTGGTTCCGCTCATTTGTCACGCTTATGTTTTTTACTTTGCCATGTGGGGATACCGGCTCGCTACGCTCGCGAACGCAAACTCAGAGCTGGCTATTCCGGTTGCGGAGATTGAATGACACGACGCTGCTGCCTCACGCTCGACTTGAAAGACGATCCCGGCTCTCATGAGCACGTTTCAAAAATCGTTGCCGCAGGCCAAGGCCGGCGAGAAATGGCTGCTTATGGAGCGAGTGTTTAAGCTGGAAGATTAA
>QIAK01000560.1:0-2583 GCA_003225515.1 Acidobacteriota bacterium
GGAATGGAAAAAGCGAACCGGAAGTGCCGCGCGGGAGATGACCTTCAAAGCAGTCAAGAAGTAAGGGGCGTGCCCGGCTGGTCGCGCACTCGCCCTGGAGTTCCACTACATCAAGACCGGAAGAAGTTGCGACCTTCGTTAAATCCATAGACTGCTATGTTCTCGGTTCCCGCACGGCTACGAACACGCGCTGGAACTGGGCTGGCCCTACGGCGATACCAGTCGTAGTGGTCACCACCAGAAAATGGGGCAGGCGAGCACAAGGGCGAGCATCGAATTCTATTCCGGCGATCTCAACACGTTAGTCGACGAGAAGCTCGTGCCCCCTTATCGAAACATCCGGCTGGTAACTCGACCGCGGGCAAGCTCGGGCTCACTTTGGTCGTTTTTTTGCATCAGCACAACTGGGGTATTTGATTTGTTATTGGAAACGAGCTTCGATTTTGGTTGAATACGCCGACGGGGAGGCGTTATGAAGATTTACAATCTTGCGGGCTATTCGATCATTCTTTCCTACATAGCGGCTGCTGTATATTTCGCCCCAGCTCATTTGGGACCTTGGATGGGCCTATTAATCGGCGGAGTTTATTTTGTCTTTTGCTGGTTTGTTGCCGGGTTGTATCTCGCCGACGTCCTTCATTTGGGTATCGCGCACCGTTCACTCGACTATAAAGAATGGTTCATGAAATTCGTCACTGTCGTGAATAACGTCTTCGGGCTCTACGTAGGTCCCATCGCGTGGGTGAATCGCCATCGACTGCATCACAAGAATGCGGACCATGCCGGCGACCCGAATAAACTTGCAGACGATGGGTGTTGGCGAACCTTCTACCTCTGTGTAATGCCGTATCAATGCATCGACAATATGGCGGTCGACGAGATTTTACGGTCGCGGACTTTTCGGGTGGTCGAGCATCCAGTTTTTGCCATCGTTGCACAAGCCTTCAGTTTTTATCTCTTTTGGAAGTTGGTTGGCAACCTGAAATTTGTGCTGGCGATGTGGATTGGAATTCGAATCTTTGCGCAGTGGGTCAATATGGTTCAAAATTATTGGACCCACACGCGAACCTTTGGATACTGCCGCTATCACGATGATGACGATAACGCCATGAACATTGGAGAGTGGCTACCGGTAACCGCCACCTTTAGCGCATGCTTTCAAAATAATCATCACCATTATCCGCGTCTGTTGCGCCTGAGCCACGACGAGTCTGAATACGACTTTGGATTCATGACTGTCAAAGTCATGAAATATCTTGGATTAGTGAAGGCAACGACAACGGGTGAGCAGGTACCCAAAGACCTTCCTTTAGCTGCACTGGATTTCTAAGGCGTTCTCTTTCGCTTTGTAAATGGTTCGATCGTCTGCCCAACAAATCCACGCGCAATTTCTTCGCCGTCCAGGCCGTAGCGTTCCGGCCACTCATCCGGGTAGTAGTAAGTTCCAAAAAGCCTATCGATCCACGGAAAATGAATCGCAAAGTTCTTATCGATGCCCTCTTTTTGTGAAGTATGGTGCCAGTGATGATATCGCGGCATCACCAGATATTTTTCCAGCCACTTCGCACTAGGGCCGAAATTGCAATGCGTCCAGGTAGCGTGAAGAGTAACAAATATTAAATATGCCAGGATGATGGCTTGCGAAAACCCAAGCATGAGAGGAACAAGAATAAATCCCCGCACCAGTGTGTCGTCTACGAAGTGCGAGCGTGAGCCCGCGATCCAATCCAGCGCCTTCGACGAATGGTGGACAGCATGAAATCGCCAGAGAAAAGGCACTTTATGGAAAGGCATAATGAATGCAATATTCAGCCAGGTCCGCAACCACAACGGCCAGGAAAAATTGCAACAACCAGGGCATGTGGGCGATAAATCCTTGAATCACCGGAATACCCAGATATTTCACCGCCTGGGTAGCTGGCAATAAAACCAGAAAAGATAAAATCTGCAGCGGGAGATGGGTGGACATGAAATAAACCACATCCAAAGTCCACTCCTTGCGAAATGTTCCCTGCTCCGGATACTGCGGCCAGAGCCTTTCCATCGGTACGTAGATGACTGCCATCAGAAACAAATCCAGCAAGAACCAGTCCAGGCCAATGGCAGGCCCATTGTGCATAGTTTGGTTAATCTGCACGCTTGATCCGCCAAAAGCCGTCGCCGCGATCGCAAACAACATTCCCGACATTGCCAGAATCTTTTTCTTGCGCCTGATCGAGGAAATGACTCCGAATAAAATAGCTGCCACGATGAGGCCTTGGATTAAACCGCGCATCACGTGCATTGGATAATGCGGACGCAGTTCAGGAGAGCTCAGCAGCTGGGGAAAATGCAGGCAAAGAACTCCTCCCAACGAAAGAAATCCGAAAAAGGCGGACAGTACCCCGCTCCACCAACCGGTTCCAAAGCCGGTAGCCTCGGCATCGCCAAAAAACTCGTTGACTCTTTGCTCGATCATGATGTGCCGTAGTTTACAAGATGCCGACATAGCCCTTTAACTGAAAACCACTGAGGACATTACCGGAGTTCAGGGCTCCTGGTGCCCGTCAATTCGGGACGGTGCGCCAGTCAAGCCCGCGTCGG
>QIAK01000560.1:2598-3218 GCA_003225515.1 Acidobacteriota bacterium
CTTTTCACCACGGGATAGAACCTGCAGTCACAATGATGGATCCGTGTAGCATTCCAGCGCAGTTCACATCTGCCTGCGGAGGAACGATGTCATTCAGCCAAGGAAATACAAGAGGACGAACCGTAACCCTGCACATGGTTTCCAGTCTGGACGGCTTCATCGCGAAGCACGACAACACTGTCGCCTGGATGGATACTCCCGGAAGCGTCTACGAGCCCGGCGTCTCCATCTCCGAGGAAGAAGTTGCGACCTTCCTCAAATCCATAGACTGCTACGTTCTGGGTTCCCGCACCTACGAACACGCGCTTCAACTGGGCTGGCCCTATGGCGATACCCCCGTCATTGTGGTAACCACCAGAAAATGGCCGCAGGCGAGCACAAGGAAGAGCATCGAGTTCTATTCCGGCGATCTCAACACGTTAGTCGACGAGAAGCTCGCGCCCCGCTATCGAAACATCTGGCTGGTAGGCGGCGCCATGCTATCGCAGCATTTTCTGGAACAAGGCCTCGTGGACGAAATCAGGTTAACGATTGCTCCCGTCCTGTTAGGCGAAGGCCTGCGCCTGTTCGACGGTTCCCAGAAGGACACGAGGTGGAACTTAAAGAATGTAATCGCCTAT
>QIAK01000583.1 GCA_003225515.1 Acidobacteriota bacterium
CAATTTGAAACCAGAAAGCGGAAGAGTATCCCGGCAAGAGATCCCGCTTGCCGGTAATACTTGGCGCCCAAAAACTGTGGATCACGTCGGCAGAGTTGGTCAGAATGACCACCGGCGTATTGATTGGAATGTGGATCTCGTTCGCGGTGGTAACAGTTTGATCAGCTTGGGTATTAGGGTAGATCACCTCCCACCACCATTGGTGCCCGATAATTTGCACGGTAACGGGATTTTTGGAGGTAAGGCCTTCGACTCGTTTGCCGGTAATGACGCTCAATACAAGAATTACAAACAATGTGACGACAGTGACGCCGACAGCTGAGCCGACCACCCAAGATGCGCGCCGATCTCCCTCTTCGTCTTCAATAATTGGCAGCGGATGCGCCGCGACCACGCGAGACTTCGCGGAAGCGCGCGCAAAACCGGCGATCATCAGAACGAAAACTGCTAATAAGATCCAAAAGATCAGCCAATACAGCCATTCAATATGGCCCGCTTGCGGCGCCGCCGGATGCAAAATTGCGTGCCGCCCCGGATCGAGCGGCATAGCTTGTGCCAGTAAATGGCAAGCACCGAAAATTGGCCAGAGACTCACTGGTGTTGCTCCGGAAATCCGGTAATTCCGGTGGGGGTCTGCTGCGGCGTTGACGATTCTGAAGGTTTAACATTCATGTGGTCGGGACGGGAAGGCGAAACACCTTTTGGCAGCAATCCACTCAAAGAGCGCACATAGGCGGCAATTTCCCACGCCTGGTATTCCGGTATACGATTGCGGAATGACGGCATCCCGTTTGGGCGCCCCTGCATGATCGTCGCAAAGATGTTTCCCGGTTCAGCGCCATAAATCCAGTCACGATCCATTAGCGGAGGTCCGATCCCGCCTCCTCCGTGGGCATGACAGCCGACGCAGTTGTACTGCTCGTAAAGTTTTTGCCCTTCAGATACGGCGTATGCACTTTCCTGGTACATGTTGGAATGGGGCGGAGTGGGAATGGAGTTCGCCCCCGGATTCAATCCACTGATCTGTATCGTATTCAGTACATCGTTCGCAGGTGGAGGCTGGCGCAGGATCCGATCTTCGCGACTACACGAAAACAGCAGAGTTGCTACCGCTAATACAACGCCGAGTTGGACAAGTCGGGACATCAATTCGCAGCTCTCTGAATCGCTGTCGCCGGAGAAAGCGGTAATTGTGGAACACCATACTGATTGAGAATTCCGCTAATCTCGGCTCTCCGCTCGATTAAAAACTTTTCAAGTTCATCGCGCAACGCGATATTCCCTTTGCGAACTCCCATAGAAATTGCAAATGTAAATGGCAGTCCGGGCGGGTCGACCTCGGGCTCGACCGCCGCCAGTTGAAGGCTGCTTCGATATTTCTGCGCGAAGTACCCGGCCAGCGGCCCCCACACGACCGCCGCATTTATTTGGTGCTTCAATACGGAGCGAATGATTGAATCTGCGCCCTCCCCGCTTGTGTTAAAACCGACGATCTCGCTTTGTAATCCGCGCCTCGCCAGTGCTTCCCCCGGAGGTGTGTACTGTTCATCGAGCACCTGGACACCGATTTTCAATCCAGACTCATGCAGCGCGGGCGAATCGAACGATACCAAATTCAATCTCTGGTCGCGCCGGGAGACAAATACATAAGTCGATCTGTAATACGGGGAGGTTGTGAGCACTGGACCATAGTTCGCGGGAATGCCGATCAGCAGATCGCATTTGGACTGATTGAGATATTCGCGCACAAATCCTCGGCCCATCCTTTGCCAAACGTACGTAAGGTGTGCTTTCAGATCTTTGGCTAATAGTTCGGCTATGCGGTTTTCAAAACCGTTCTCGCTCCGGTTGGAGAACGGCATATTGTTGGGGTCGGCGCATACGCGAAGTTCGCGGGCCTGGGCTGTCCCGGAAACTGCAATCATCAAAATGCCTGCTGCGAATTTAAGGAAGGGCAAAGACATACAGCATCCCTCCCTTGTTTGTGTACTTCGGCAAGTCCTTCATCACGCCGGCAAATCCCAGTGCCGCCGATTCGTCGCGCGCGTCCAGGCCGCCGGCAACGATTGCTCCAGCCCATCCACCAACGCCTGACAGTATCGCCACATATTGTTTCCCATC
>QIAK01000012.1:0-10819 GCA_003225515.1 Acidobacteriota bacterium
AGAGCTAATAGCCTCTTTAATCTTCTCTAACTGCCCTTTTACCGAACCGTCGTAAATCGTGCTGCCCACGCGGACTACTGCTCCGCCAAGCAGTGTCGCATCCAGGCCAAACTGGGCTCTAACTTTCTTTCCGGTTACTTTCTCAATCTGCGTCTCGAGCGCGCTCTTCTCTGTGTCGCCCAGTTCGCGGGCGCTGGTGATGTGGGCCTCTGCGAATCCCATGCGGGTATCGAGTTCCTTCTTGATTTGCTCAACGATACGGCCTAGGAACTGTACGCGGCGGCGGTCGATCAGCACCGCGATCAGGTTCCGCGCGTGATGGTCGATGCCCTCGCGATGGACAATCGCATCCAGCAACTTGCGCTTCTGCTCGGCGGGCACCGCCGGGTTTTCCCAAACTCGGCGCAGGTCGGCGCTCTCGGCCAGCAAACCCTCTATCCGGCGCAGGCCCCCAACCCTAAAGACTACATCCGCGAAAGCCCGCGCATACGTACTGGCAACAGAGGCCAAGTTTTAGTTCCGGTCCTTTCCCGAATCGTCGGACGACGCGCCCAATTGTCCGGCAAAATTGCGGATTAAAGCTTGATCGGTTCCGGCATCGACGTGAATCTGCTTGCGCGCCAGTCCAATTGCGAGATCGGCCGCATAAGCTGTCAGCTGACGACGCGCAGCTTTTGCCGCTGCCGCAATTTCCTGCTCCGCCGAACTTATAATTTTTCTCGCATCTTCTTCCGCGGAGGCCTTGATGCGAGCCTCCTCCGCCGCGCCTTCTTTTTCCGCAGCATCGCGCATGGCGCCGATTTCGACATCCAGCTTCATCAGCCGAGCTTCAATCTCGGCCAGCCTGCGACCCGCTTTCTCGCTGGCCTTCTGCGCCTCCTGCATCGCCTTCTGAATCGCTGCGGTGCGGTCGCGAAACATTCCCGGCAGGTACTTCCGCGACGCCCAAACGATGAGCGCGCCAATCGCCACAAAGTTCAGGACGAAACACAGCCAGTACGACTGCTGCAAATTCAGTCCCGTCAGCTTGGCGACTGCACGCACGGAGGCCGACTGCTTGAACTCCGCCGTATCATCTTTTTCTTCTCCGGCGGCCTCGCGGGTTTCATGCGCCAACTGCCGACCCGGTCCCTGCTGGGCTGAAGCGCCGGTCTTCTGCTTCTGCTCGGAAGAAACGGGAAGATTCTTCTCAGGAGCAGTGGCCGGCTCCTGCGCGCGCACTGATAGCACGCTCGCGCTGCTAACGATCAGCAACGCAAACAAATATGTTCGGAGAATTCTGCTGATTGAAATCGTCATTGGCCCGCTCCCGCCGGCTGGAGCACCCGGCGAACGATTTCCTGGGCCAGCGCCGAGGCTTCGCCCGGCAAGCCGGCCTCCGCCGCTGCCCGGTCACTTTCAATGTCTTTCTTCGCCGACTGCACCTGGGCCTGAGCCTTGCTGCGCGCCTCATTCAAAGCATTGGTCCGGTCCTGGAGCAACTGCTGCCGCCGCGCTTCCTGTGCCCGAAAGACCGCCGCCCGCGCCTCACGCAACTTTTGTTCATACTCAGCGGTGCGTGCCTCGGCCGCGGCAATGTCGGCGCGCGACTTCTCTACCGCCCCCTCCGTCTTGCTGCGGCGTTCATCGAGTACGCGCCGCAAAGGCTTGTGCACGATGGCGGTATAAAGCGCGTAGAGCACCGTCAACAGAATCACCGTCGGCACCGATCCGAGCAGTAATTCGCCTAATTGGTGAAGCGTCTGATCCATGGGGTGCTGATGTTAACGTTGACCCGGATTCGTTGACCCAGACAAAAGATGAGGGCTGTGAAAACTGTTAAGTCTAGCGTCTCGAAGGAGTTCGTGTCAACGCGAAGAACATCGTTTAACTCCGCGGGAGGAATGTGCAGAAAAGTACTTTCAGGAGATCGCACGCGAAGTAGAACATCCCGGAAAAAGCCATTTCGCGTGGAGGATTTCGAGCAAAATCGAAGGGTTTAGGACCCGCACAGATCTATCCCAGAGCCCGAAAGTGATTACAAATAATGGGTTTAATCCTCATGAATACGCGCCCTCACTTACCCCGCAGATTTCTGCATATAAGCCCTTGACTTCGGCTGAAAGAGGATTAGCATTGAAACATCACCTCCGATCCAATTCAGGATCGAATGGGCCGGTAGCCAAGGAATGTCACCGCTTCTTGGTCGTCGGCCCATTTAATTTGCCCAGGCAGCTTAGAATCCCGCTCTTCGGTCAAATATGTGATCAGTGCCATTCAGCGGCCCTCCTAGTGGTGATAGTATTCCCCCGCTAGTGTGGGTTCCGTTCGCTCTCCCCCTCACATTGTTCCTTCAGGAGTATTCTGGTGACCTTCTCCTTTGTCTCTCTGTTTTGCACCTTTGCCTCCGGAGCAACGCCGCAAACCTTCCTTACCCTCAACAGTCAGGCCGGAGACTACATTGGCCAAGGGATTACCCAAACCTTTACGCCCACGGATGGAACGTTTTCGGTATCGAACAGCACCGACACGGTATCGATCTTTTTCAATACGTCTAGCTACAGCCAGTTCTGGTATCTGGACTTTGGCTCTCCGAGCACGCTGAAGTTGGGATGGGGAGAATACGATGGCGCGCAGCGCACTGCTTTCCGTTCGCCCACGCGACCGGGCATCGACGTATCCGGGGATGGTCGAGGGTGCAACACGGATAGCGGACGCTTTTTTGTCTCGGACTTTGGACTGAACACGGACGGCACAATCGCCCGACTCGCGATCGACTTCGAGCAGCATTGCGAAGGTGCGACGCCGGCACTCTATGGATCGTTTCGCTACAACTCTTCGGTAGCAGCGGTGCCGCGCCTGACGGTCGCGAGCAACTACACTCTGAAGGGAAATACCGGCACCAGCGACGCGTTCGTCACTCTGTCACTTTGCCTCCCCAGCACGATAATCGTTCAAGTGTCATACGCCACAGCGGACGGAACTGCGGTACAGGGAACCGACTATGTGAATACGACGGGCACAGTGACGTTCCAGCCCGGAATCACTTCGCAAACAATCACAATCCCGATCATCGGAGACTTCCTCGCACGCCGTAACAAGACTTTTAAAGTGAAGCTGAGCGCAGCAAGCGGTGCTCCGATCGGAGCGGCTAATGCAAGCATTCTCATCCGTGATCCCAATGTGGCGCTTACGGCGCTGGCGATGAGCAGCCAGGCGGGGGATTACATCGGGCAAGGACTGCAATACCTGATTACTCTTTCTGACGGAACCTTCACGCCGGTCAATTCCGCCAATATAGTGGAGCTCGACATCAACAATGGGGATTACTGGACGACTGATTTTGCTGGCCCCACGACCGCGCGACTCGCGCCTGGCGACTATGACGATGCGCAGCGCTATCCTTTCCAGCCTGTTGGTACACCAGGACTGAGCGTTTATGGGGCTGGCCGGGGATGCAACACTCTTACAGGAAACTTCGATGTACTAAGAGCGAGCTATAACACCAGCAATGTGCTTCAGAGTTTTTCTGCCAACTTCGAACAGCACTGCGAGGGCGCGGTTCCAGGCCTGTTCGGCTGGTTGCGGTATAAAACGACGCTGCAGCAGTTTTCGGTAACCGACGCGGTGATCAGCGGATCGTCGGCGGTGTTCACCGTGACCCTTAGCCCTTCCAATGCAACGTCACTCTCGGTCAATTTCGCAACGGCCGACGGCACCGCGGTTGCTGGCACGGACTACGTCTCCACTTCGCAAACCGTGACCTTCGCCCCGGGAATAACCGAGCAGACCGTCACCGTGCCGCTGCTAAACCCCGGTGCTAATTCGAAAACGTTCTACGGTGAATTATCCGCTCCAACTGGAGCCGCCGTATGGATCGGACGGGGATCGAGCACGTTTTAACGGACTAAAGCCGGAAGAACTTACTCAAATCGAGAATGCGAGGATAGGGGCGCCCCGGTTCTCGTGTTTCTGCGCAGCGGCGAGACTTTACTGAAAGCCATGCATTGGTGAACGTACCGACTGCAATCATTAGATTAGCCCAGCAAGTATCCGGGAACAGTCGACGCGCGCGCTAACCCACTATCCACTCCCGCACTCGCCGCATCACCGACGCAGGCGCCTCGACTTCCAACTTAACCGCACCGTCTTTATACTTCCGCGAGTAAATCCGCGCCTTTGCTTCCAGCATGGCCAGCATCTTGCCTTCTTGCTGCGGAACCCGCAGATGCACTCGGCTCACGCGGTCTTCTTCGATCAACGAATCGATGCGTTTTAAAAGTCTGTCCAGCCCCGTGCCTTCTGCTGCGGGGAGATAACGTTAGGTGCTCGCATCGGACCAGACTCGCAACCGGCAGTCGGCACATCCTTGAGCACTCGCCAGGAGACTACGTTCGAGCGCGAGCTGGCTTGTCACGTTCTTGTAAAAAAACGATTTTTCTTGGCAAAAAGGAGGAATCGCCAGAATGGGAGTATGAACGTCAACGTCTATCGCTCTTTTTAGACGGGATTTGCTCCGCGAGCTCTTTATTGTCCCTGTGTAAATACGACTTTCCCAGCAACCATCGTAGTCAGCACCTTCGTGTTCCCAATCTGCTCGTGGTCGACCGAGAAAATATCCTGCGAAAGAACGGTGAGATCCGCCTCTTTCCCGGCTTCGAGCGTTCCCAGGCGATCCTCAGAGAATCTCGCATAGGCCGAGCCTTGCGTATAAGCGTTCACCGCCTGTTCTACCGTGAGGCGCTCTTCCGGAGTGTAGGCAGACTTGACCGGAACGTTTCCCGACTGGCCCGCGCCGTCGAAGACGCCGCCGGGAAAATCGTTGCCGCTCGCCGGCCGCCAGATTTGGCGAGTGACAGCTTCCTGAATCGCAACAAATGGATCCGGCGGCCAGATGCATGGCCAGTCACTGCCGAACGCCAACCGGGTTCCAGACTTTTCAATACTTTGCCAACGGTCAGTCGTGGTCCGATCCTTCGGATCGTAATTGGCGCCATTCTCGTTGCAGCAGAAACTTGGCTGCATGCTGGCAATCATCGAATATTTTGCGGCGCGTGGAATGTCCTGCGCGGGCAGAAAATCCGCGTGCTCGATGCGCAGCCGCCGGTCGCGATGGCCATTCACTTTTTCGACCTCCTCGTAGGTGTCCACCACGAGTCGCGAAGAATCCGGACGATAGGTATGAGTCATGATCTGGAATCCGCGCTTGTCGAGTTCCAGCACCAGCTTTTTATACTCGGCCGGTTCGTAGGTCAGAGGAGGAATCAAACCGGTTCCTCCATCCACAAAGAATTTCACCAGATTGGCCGAGACCCAATCGTCATGATAGAGGGTGCGCGCTTTCTCGAGGTCAGCCAGGAACTCCGGCGTCAGATGATGGTTTACGGCCACGGCTCCAAACGAAGTCCGAGTGCGAACCGAAAGCTCGCCGCGATCGCGCAGGGCGGCATACAACTCAATCTCCTGCAGATTCCCAGTCGCATTCACCACACTCGTAATGCCGTACCGGTTCAGGTGATGGGAGGCATCCCGCAGCAGCGCCAGCTTCTCGTCCTGCGAGAACTGATTCGCCAGGGCCCGCTCCATAATGGCCATGGCTGCTTCCAGCAGAATCCCACTGGGATGGCCGCTGGCGTCGCGGATAATATTTTTTTCTTCTGCCGGATCGGCCACCGGTTGATCCGTGATGCCTGCCAGAGCCAAGGCCTTGCCGTTCAACCAGAGCGCATGCTCGGCCGTGTTATGCACCACCACAGGGCGATCGGAAACGGCTCGATCAAGCAATTCACGCGTGGGAGTCGAAGGTGGTACGGTGCTGAAGTCCGCTCGACCAAATAGAACTTTATCGCTCGGATGGCTTGCAGCGTAGGCCTTCACCCTGCTGATTAATGTGTCGGAATCGTCTGCAGTAACGCTGCCTTCCGGCGTGGACAGATTGAACCCGTGCAGCGCCAGGCCTCCAAACCACATGTGAACGTGAGAGTCAGAAATTCCCGGAATAACCGTGCGTCCCTGAAGGTCGATGATCCTGGTGTGAGCCTGCTTCCGGCTTAAGATTTCTTGATCTGACCCTACCGCGTCAATGCGCGTGCCCGAGATCGCCAGTGCCTGTGCCCACTGCGCCTTAGGATTTCCCGTATAGATATGTCCATGAATGAGGAGGGTGTCGCTAGCCAATAACCACGAGGGAAACCACATTGCGACTACGGCACAAAGACTCGCCAACCGGCGCAGATTCATTGTCTGTCTCCTGAGCAAGCTGCGACAAACTGCTTTTCGCGTCAACGTCACAGCCGACAGAGTTTATCACTTAGGTTTCCCACTCTCTTACGCGTCTCAGCACCGAGGCCGGCGCTTCCACTTCCAACTCGACTGCCCCGTCCTTATACTCTCGCGAATAGATTCTTGCCTTCGCCTCCAGCAGGGCGAGCATCCGCCCTTCTTTTTGCGGAACCCGCAGATGCACTCGGCTCACGCGGTCTTCTTCGATCAACGAATCGATGCGTTTTAAAAGTCTGTCAAGCCCCGTGCCTTCTACTGCGGACACGTAAACCGTTCTCGAATCCTCGCGCATGGAATCCGCTAACAACGACTGCGCCACTTCGTCGTCCAGCAGATCGATCTTATTCATCACTCGCAGGCGCGGCTTCTTTTCCGCCTCAAGTTCCTTCAGGACGATCTCCACTTGGGCGTCCTGTTCGGCCGAGAGCCGGCTGCTGGCGTCGGACACATGCAGAATCAGCGACGCGCGCTGGACCTCCTCGAGCGTCGCGCGGAACGCCGAGACCAGCGTGTGCGGCAAGCTCCGAATAAAACCTACGGTGTCACTCATCAACACTTTGCGCTTGGAAGGCAGGTCCACGCCCCGAATTGTAGGATCCAGCGTCGCGAACATGCGGGACGATTCCAGCACTTTGGCTTTGGTGAGCGCGTTGAACAGCGTCGATTTTCCCGCATTGGTATAGCCAACCAAAGCAATCGTCGCCACGGGTGCGGATTCGCGCCGCTGCCGCTGCTGGCGCCGAATGCGCCGCACGTTCTCCAGTTGCTGTTCCACGTGCCGAACACGCCTGGCGATTTTTCGGCGGTCGGTTTCGAGCTTGGTTTCGCCGGGACCGCGCGTGCCAATGCCGCCGCCGAGTTGCGACATCTCCACGCCATGGCCGGCGAGCCGCGGCATCATGTATTGCAACTGCGCCAGTTCCACTTGCAACTGGCCTTCCCGCGTGCGCGCGTGCCGCGCAAAAATGTCGAGAATCAGCTGCGTCCGATCGATTACCCGCCGCTGAATTATTTTTTCGATATTGCGCTGCTGCGAAGGGCTGAGATCGTGATCAAAGAGAAGAACGTCAGCATTCACTGAAGCGGCCGCGCCCGCAATTTCCTCGAGCTTGCCGGCCCCAATTAACGTCGCCGGATCAGGACGGTCGCGCCGCTGCAGAATCTGGCCGACCACCTTCGCCCCGGCGCTCTCCGCCAACGTATACAGCTCCGCCAGGGATTCGTCTGCATCGAACTCAGGAATACTCGGCTTGGAAGGCTGCATTACCGCAGCATCGCGTGCGGCAGAAGCTTGCGCCGTGACCGTCCTCTTCCCGGCGGAACGTCCGCGGGTTCGCACTTCCAGGCCCACCAGAAAGGCGCGCTCAGGCTCTGAATCGGAACGCGCAGCACCGTCCTCGTGATCCAGAGGCACACGTCTGCCCGCGCGCGCCACGCCGTGAGACTTCTTGGCGCGAGATTTCTTTGTATGAGAACTTCCCAAACCGGAAACGCCTTATCCTTCCGTGCCCGAAGCGCTCGCCGCGGAGGCCGGCACAGCCGCCGCCGCTGCTTTTTCGGGATGCGCCACGTGCGCGACGTGCGTCGCCGCCACCCGTCCCATGACTACGGTAGAGATGGCGTGCTTGAAGATGAGTTGCTCCTGACCGTTCGCCTCCAGCACGACGGAGTACTTGTCGAAAGAGCGGATACGGCCCGTTAACTTCACTCCACTCAGCAGGTAAATCGTGATGCTGAGTCTCTCCTTGCGGGCCGTGTTGAGGAAGGAATCCTGAATGTTCTGCGCCGGCTTATTGCTGTCCATGCCGATCTCCTCGATTTTTAGACTTCACAACGCCCACAGGCGCCCATGGGCTCAATGCAACAGCATGTTCCTCAAGGCCTTCCCGCTGCCAGGGAAACAAGGGGGGAAACCCCGCCGAACGACACGCCCACTTCCAGCTGCGGGTCGAGGCGGGTAGATGAAGTTACCATACGGCGATCTCCGCCACTTTTCAACTGGAACTTGCTTTTGTGGTACTCCCGGTTGACAGCATCGCTTGCAAAGTGCAGACTCTCCTCAACTCGATTCGCCCGCTAGACATCATCCGGGGTGGGCGAGTATCCGTAAGCTTTAATTTTTGGCAGCTTTGGATGTCTTTTCGCTGGACGCCTTATCCCACGCTTTTTGGCGGCCCAGAACCTAATTTTCAGAATTGGCGAACCAGTTGGCGGAGGAAATCCTATGCAGGGTATCGTCGCAGTGGCAGCGTCGTTCGTTATGCCCACCCACACCGGCTCGGAAGCAACCCAACTTCTTCTGCGCTGGTTCCACATCATTGCCGGCATCACCTGGATCGGTCTGCTGTATTTCTTCAATCTGATCAACGTCCCATTCATGAAACAGGTGGACGCCAGCTTCAAAGCCAAGATCTTTCAGTACCTCACCTTGCCGGCGCTGAACTGGTTCCGCTGGAGCGCGCTGGCCACCGTGTTTCTCGGTTTCTGGTACTGGGCACAGTTTTATGTTGCGCCGGATGCGCTGCGCCAAGGCTCCAACCCGGCCCGCACAATCGGATTCTTTCTCTGTCTCTGGATGCTGGTTTGGTTTCTCCTCTACGTAGTGATTAAGAAGATGACTCCCAGCGGCTACGTCCTCGGAATCATCACCACGATCCTCTGCGTCGCGGCGGGATGGCTGTTCGTGAACTACACGCCTGTCGGGCAGGACGACAATCACGTGCTCGCGATTGGCGTAGGCGGCGGCTTCGGAATCGTGATGCTGTTCAACGTTTGGGGCATCATCTGGCCAAACAATAAGAAGATCATCCGCGGAACGCTGGCAGGTACGCCTCCCGCTAACGCCGCCATCATGGCGCGCCAGGCGTTTCTGGCGTCGCGGACTAATTTTTTCCTGTCCGTGCCGCTGTTGTTCTTCATGGCCGCGAGCTACCACTATGTGATCTTCGGGAAATAATATCTTCAGGAAGTTTAGCGAGACCAGAGTTTTAAGCCTCGCCAGACGCCTCGAGATTTGAGCTTGACGGACGCCCGGAACTGGGAACAATATCGGCAATAGCCTTATGGCCTGGGTTTAACTCTTCCCCTGCTTCCAGGAAGTGGTCCATGCATCGTCCTCGGCTGTCTGTCCTCTTTTGTTTACTCCTCGTCGGGTCAGCTCTCGGTCAATTTCGTGCCGGTACATTACGAGTGCGGGTTACTTTCTCAGATGGACGTCCCTGCAACCAGCAGGTTCGCGTTCAGCTAATGAACAGTGCAAGCAGGAGTCCGGTGTCCGAAGCTTTCACAAATGATTCAGGCATGACTGAGTTCAACAACGTGGAACTCGGTAATTATCACCTGATCGTTTCCGGGGAAGGCATTGAGGAAGCCGACAGCGGCATCTTTGAAATCGATAATCGACGCGGCAGTCAATTCATTTACGTACCAGTGAAACAGACGAAAGATGCGAACCGCCAGGCTAACGCGCTGCATGGATCGCGGACCGTGGCCGCCGCTGACTTGAATATTCCGGCAAGAGCCGCAAAGGAATTCGATAAGGCAACGAAGTTGTTGGAGCGTCAGCAATGGAAAAAGGCGATGATCCAACTCCACCGGGCTTTAGCTGTCTATCCCCGCTATGCTGCCGCGTACAACAACTTGGGAGTGGTCTATGCGAAGTTGGGCGACAGGGCGAGCGAGCGCACCGCCTTGCAGAAAGCTGTCGAATTGAATGATCACTTCGCCCCTGCTTTCGTCAATCTGGCTCGCATGTCGATCGTGGATCGGGATTTTCCCGCCGCAGAGACTCTCCTCGATAAGGCCAATTCGATCGACCCAAGTGACTTTCAAGCCCTGCTGCTTCTGGCCAATGTCGAACTGCTGGATCATCATTACGAGCAGGCCATCGCTAATTCCCGCAAAGTGCACGCACTGGCGCAGGATTCTCATGCCTCGGATTCGCACGCTCTGGTCCATTACATTGCCGCACGCGCGTTTGAGCATGAAAGCCGGCTGCCCGACGCAGCAGCGGAATTTCAGATCTTCCTCGCTGAAGAATCTGAGGGCGCCCGCGCCGAAGCTGTGCGCAAAGAGCTCGCCAGCCTTAAAACTCACGCTCGTTAGCGCGTCCCCGGCCTTCGTCTTTATCGCATCGGGAACTCTTAAGCATTCTGTGCCAAATAAAAAAGCGGCCTCTTTCGAGGCCGCCTGAAATCACAGGATGAACTCAGTTTAGAAGGTCAACCGAGCCTGCACCTGCAAGAGCCGTCCAGACACCGCAGATCCGACGAACGCACCGTACGGGCTGGTTGGCGGTTCCACAGTAGACCGAATCTGACCGAACTGGCCATCGCTGATGTCCGAGATCGGATTGGCGAAGCTTGGATGGTTGAGCACGTTATAGGCGTTTGCGCCCAGACCCAAACTAACGTGCTCGGTAATTGGGATGTTCTTCAGCAGGCTGATATCCGTGTTGAAGTAATGCGGGCCGCGGAAGGCATTCCGAGGAATGTTCCCGAAGTTCGTTTCCCCACCAACATTAGTGAACTGAGTAAACTGCAAACAATGATTCGGGTTT
>QIAK01000012.1:10917-11384 GCA_003225515.1 Acidobacteriota bacterium
GCCAGAAGAACGTCTCAGAGAGTACCCAGCCGCTCACCGCCTTGTTGAGGAATCCGTGTGACTTGAACGGAAGCTCCCAAACATAGTTTGCGCTGATATTGTGCCGCACGTCGTAGTCCGCGTTGCCATAGTTCAGGCTTCGCAGGCTAGCCGGATTGATTTGGTTGAGGAAGCTATCCCCGCTGCTGTAGGGCAGGATGCCACCATTCGAGACCTCGTCGATAGTATGCGACCAGGTGTAGTTGATGGTACCGGTGAACCCGGCTGTGAAGCGGCGGTTCGCAGTAGCCGTAAGGCCGTTGTAGTTGGAAATACCTTTGTTATTTAGCAGGGTTACGATACCGAAGTGATCATCGGGTTTGGTGCTCGGCAATCCATCAAATGGTATAGCGCTTGAGTACGCGTTCTCAGCTGCATTGTTAATGAACTCGTCGTATCCCTTATTCCCCACATAATTCAGGCTAATG
>QIAK01000584.1:0-502 GCA_003225515.1 Acidobacteriota bacterium
AGTCGGCAAAATCAAAGTACTGGTGTGGGCCCCGGCAAACTCATGCCAACCTAGCATCGCTTCGGCTTCTCATCTTCGGGGATAAACTGGTAAGGCAAGTAAACTACCTAAGAACATGTTGGCAGGCATCGAACGCGAGATTGACCGGGCTGGCTGCTTCGGGCAGCGACTGGAAGATCTCGTCTACAACGCGGCGAAGGATGGCAAAGTCGTCTACCCGCTAAGAACGACGATCTCCTCATCTCTTACTGGTCTCTGGTGTTCGACTACAGCAAAGGAATAGTTTGCCTCTTGGCGAACAAGTTCCACTCTCCGGCATTCGCCCTCATGCGCCCCCTCGTGGAGGCGGTTACGCGGGAGCCATAGTCCTCGTCGGATCGGATGACGACGTGAAGAAGATCAGGAGCGATCGGTTCAAGGTGAACTACTACAAGGACGGGGCGAGGATCGATAAAGTCCTTGGCTCGGGGACGCTCTTCGAGGGTTTCCTCAAGGATTCGCG
>QIAK01000584.1:588-3701 GCA_003225515.1 Acidobacteriota bacterium
TTCGATCTCGGTTTTCATGACGACGATCCTCGTCACCAGGCACTTTGGCCTTGACGAGCAGAGGCAAGCGGCTGAGGCAGCCTTCCTGGAGTTCGGGCCTCCGGTTCCGGCGATGCCTGCGCCGACGCCCTAGTCTCTCGCGGCCTGCACCATAACTTCGCTAGTCGACCCGCCTGAAGATGTCGTCCAGACCTAAACCGCGCCAGCGGATCGAACCACTTTCGGCCGGAAAATTGATCGCACCACTCTCCACGCCCCAACTGAGCCACTCCAGAAAATGCGCCTTCTCGCCTTTAACAATGAGGGGATTACATCCAATGCCCAACATCGGTGCGATGGCATGATGAGTGTTCAATTCGCCTTCGAACCAGTCAGCCCATCCCGGAATGCCAGGTATGCCGTAGATGTCGGCTACAGAAGTCCAAACGAATTGCTTGTCCGATCCCGCCAGCAGCAGCCTGCCTGTATTGGCCGATTTGTTTCCCAGAATCAATTCTTCCGACATGCCAATCAGATGGCGCAGAGGCTTCTTTCGTCCCGGAAGCTGAATGGACCCGCTGCACACCAGGCCCTTCGACCATAAACCGGTCTGTCATGGAAATGGCCGCGCTGATCGCGGAGATCTGAATATCTCCACCCACGACGGAAATAAAGTGGGCCTTTGCCTGTCGCGGAGGATCCGGCAGAAGTTCACCGATGAAACGATCCAGATGCAGCTTGATGCTGGTCATGGTCTTCTCTGTGCTTTTCACATAAGTGAGCCAACCGAACCGAACATGTGCATTCTTCATGCGGAGTCCTTCTTTTCGTGGGTAAGAATCTGGGTCTTGCCATTGGCAAAGACCAGCGTCAGTTCGTGCGAGAACCGCTCGCGGTCGTGCAGGATTTTGGTGCCGTCCTCTTCGTCTTCTTCCCAGTGATCGGTGAACTTCACCGACCGCCAATGCGCGATATGGCGGTCTTGTCCTTCTCCGAATATCCCATTGAGCATTCCTGCGGTGCACAATAGCCCGACATGTCCGCCATGCAGTGGTGTGAGTGGCCGTCCTCGCACATCCCGCTGCTTGGCAAGAAGGATTCGACTGGCTTGACGGTAAGCCGCGGAATCGAACAGCAGATCCTCGACTTCATCCAAAGGAATACCTGCGTTATTAAGTGTGATTGGTGCAGAAGGCGGTACCTCGTAGCGAGCATCCGGGTTGTCGGTCAGGGCTGCGAGGTCAGGTTTCCAGGCCAGCATCTCTAACCAGCGCACTGACTCCAGGAGCTCGGAGTCAGGGAGGTGTTGGTGACGTTTGCGGCGCTTTCCTAGGACTACAACCTGCTTGTACTGGACACTCTCCGGTTCGGTCAGCCGATATACAGCCAGATCGCCAAAATGCTCGCTCAGGATTCTGGCGCACGACTTCAACTGCGGTTGCGGGATCACAAAGACCAGAACGCCACCCGGTTTCAGCCATCTGCATGTATGTTCCAGAAACACCAACTCCAGCCGCTGATTATTCGTCTGCCCTACCTCGAGGTCGTACGGAGGATTGAGGTAGAGAAGAGAGATTGACTCAGCGGGGCACCGCACGTCCATGGCGTTCGCTTGCAGTGTTTCGATCGCCACAACTCTCGCTTGTTCGGCACGGTTGGCATCGATTTCGATCCCGTATCGGTAGGAATTCGCTCCTTTCAACAAGGATGTGAATGCCACTCCATCGCCAACACATGGATCAACTGCCGAGAACTCCGGAGCGAACTTCAGACAGTTTCTAATGCGCTCCGCTTCCGCCGTTGGAAGCGGGAAAAAGCCAAGTTTGGTTTTTCCGTGAGGACGCATGGAGGACCTCTTTCAGGTGGTTTGCTTGAACCCATACCTCTATTGGCGAGCCTGGGGGTTCGCGAGGAATCAGCGGTAAAAAGATTGCAACTTGAGCGAAGCGTAGCGAAGGTTCTAGAGAAGGGCAGGAGTCCGTACTGGCGGTTCGCTCCTGTGGACACAATTACTTGGAATCATTCCTGCCGGCAGAACGTAGCTTCTTAGCATCTAGAATGTCTTGCTCTCGTCCGGTTGCAAGCTTATTTCGGATGAGATCACTCCTGGATATGACTGCGGCTTGGATTTCGCCATCGAGGAGTCCCTCGATTCGGTTTTGCCAGGCCTCATCGAAAGTGACACCATCAATGTGCTGTAAGATGTCAATTCGAGCCGGGGGTTGGCCGATCTGGAAGGTACTCCCATCCATAAAGTCAGATGGAGTTAGGTCGACGAGCGGTGCCCCGTACTGAGCAAGGGCGCGAAATACAGCTTTGGCGTTCTGCTCGTCCGAACGAATAAAAATGTCAAGATCCTTGGTTGCGCGCGGCTCTGCATGAACGCCGAAGGCGTAGCCGCCTACGATGAGATACTTAACCCCGTGATCGTTGAATGCGCGTAATAGTTCTTTGAGGTCGTCGGGAATCATTGGGCGGAACTCCGTTAAAAGCGGCCGCGAATGCATAAGCGGCTGCGCTAACATCCCACACGGCAGAGAGACGTGCCCCAACCGTCAAACTTTGCCAGTAGCGATACGCTTCTGCTTGCTGCTGTTCGGTTCCCGCGACCCTGTGAATTGTTCTGTTCATATTCAAGTTTGCGCTCACCGGTGAGGGCAAGGA
The DNA here is from genome assembly GCA_003225515.1 of Acidobacteriota bacterium. Classification (GTDB taxonomy): domain Bacteria; phylum Acidobacteriota; class Terriglobia; order Terriglobales; family Acidobacteriaceae; genus Sulfotelmatobacter. The sequence continues at coordinate 3,232 of QIAK01000584.1, forward strand.
AACACTCTGCATCTTTCCCTCAATTCATTATAGGCTGTGCGCCTGGCATTTCCGATCTGCAGCCGAGCAAATGTACCTATAAAATCAATGACTTGGATGGACTCCGCCGTCAGTACACCAAATGGACTCTCCGCGGCCTCATAGTCAATACGGTGACCGAACGGCGGATTAGCACGCCTAGTATTCGGCAGGGAGGAGCAGAGTGGTCACGGATCGATCTGCTTCGGTGATCACCCAGAGTTTCTCGGTTTCGCTCACCTGGTAGCTGCTCAGCAACCGGAACCCATACTTCAAGCTCAACTCGTTCTCAGTCTTATCTTCCTGGGCGAGATCGCCCCAGTCCCCGCGCAAATGTCTCGACAGGAATTCCAAAGGTGACTTATTGGTCTGCTCCAGCAAGGCGAGGGCTCCTGGGGTAGCGACCAGGCGGCCTGGAGGAAAGAGCGGAATTGTCGGTAGAGAGTTCATGA
>QIAK01000585.1:0-1375 GCA_003225515.1 Acidobacteriota bacterium
TACTTGCCCATGACTTCGCCGACGATGCGGGCGCACTTGCGCGTGGCCTTGTTAGGCTGCAGCCCCATCTGGGCCATTGTGTACAAAATTCGGCGGTGGACGGGCTTCAGGCCGTCGCGGACGTCGGGGAGGGCACGACCGATGATCACCGACATGGAATAGTCGAGATAGGACCGCTTCATCTCCTCTTCAATGTTGACGGGTTGAATGTTCAACGCGCCGGGGCCATCGCCGCCACCGGGAGGAGGAGTTAGAGGAAGTTCGGGGTTTTGATCGTCTGCCATGGAATCACTCTTGGCCTTTGGCTCTTAGCTTTTGCTCTTAGTCTTTTTGCTTTTTGTCACAATTTCGGTGCTGCAAACTTGTGGGCTGACACTTGCTGAAATCCTGTAACTGCTTGTATTCACAGGGCGTTATGTCCATTGGGAGCCGGTTTTATTGTAACACGAATTGGGTGTCGGACGAGTGACCAGGAAAGCCCACTTCTCGCAAAAGCGGCGAGAAATGGGGCACCCCTTTTGTGGAATGACGAGTCCCTCTTTGAGAAATGACGGGGGCGCCGGATTGGCTTTGTTCCGAGATGGGAAATCTGGCGGAAATCATTTTGATTTTGGTTGGGTATCACTGAGAACGGGCGAGAGTCGCTGCTAGGCTTCGCTGGGATGAAGCGAATTCCGTCACTCGATGGCTTGAGGGCCATTTCTATTTCTCTCGTCGTGGTGGGACATTGGGTGGAGTTACGTTACCACTCGGATGTGGCGGGAGCATTTGCGAATCTGGGAGTGAGAATCTTTTTTGTCATCTCGGGATATCTGATTACGACGTTGTTGCTGAAGGAGTATGGGAAGACATCCACGATTCAGCTGGGAGAATTTTATGTGCGGCGGGCATACCGGATTCTTCCGGCTGCGATTCTGTTCATGGCACCCGTGTTCGTGATTTTCCGGCAACAGCTGAACTGGTATCACATGGCGGCTGCGGCGCTCTATCTAGCGAATTTTGATTTTGCGCATCCCTGGTTCCTTGGGCACTTGTGGTCGCTGAGCGTGGAGGAGCAGTTTTATTTTCTGTGGCCGGGAGTGCTGAAGAGATGGCATCGACATCGCGTGGCGATTCTGGTGGGAGTCGCCGGCTTTGCTCCGCTGTATCGGGTGGCGTGTCACCTCCTGAAATTGCACGGGCGCGCGGATGAGACATTTCCCGCAGTAGCTGATGTGCTGGCGATTGGCTGCCTGCTGGCAATCTTCGCGGCACGGTTGCCGAAAATCAAATGGTGGTGGGCGCTGGCGATGATCGCGCCGATCGTACTTGTTCCGGTGTATCTAGGTGTCATGCGGTTTCATATTACTGCGGTGCTGCTGTTTGTGCTGTGGCC
>QIAK01000585.1:1391-4007 GCA_003225515.1 Acidobacteriota bacterium
GACTGCTGCTGCACGTGGTGCAAAGGCCGTATTGGCTGCTGAACGTGCGACCAGTGGTTTGGCTGGGACAGATCAGCTACAGCCTTTATTTGTGGCAGCAGTTATTTGCCTATGGAGAGCATCCCAAGCCGTGGTACTTCGTGTTATTTGCGGTGGTGCTGGCCAGTGCTTCGTACTATCTGGTGGAACAGCCGATGCTGCGGTTGCGGGAACGGAGGTCGCGGGAAAAGATGGTGGCATTGGCGCATGCGGCATGAGTGCATGTGGGTTGGCGAGAGCACGTTTGGAACTTGCTTCAGTAAGAGAGACGTTGCCAGCAGCGTTTCTATTTTATGGCCGGGTGATTACTTCATTCGGTGCTGCAGGAACACGGAATTTTATTCCGCGAGATTGACTGGCGTCGACGGTTGCAGGCAGGTTCAAGGACGAGAGGTTGATTTTGCGGTTCCATGATCCGCCACTGTAAGGAGCGCCGGTGGTGTAGAGGATGCCATCGGCAATGGTGTAAGCGGTCGCTTCTTCGCGATGGCCATCGCGAAACACAAGAACTGCGGGAGGCAATTCCAAAGCGGCAATCGGGCCCGGCGCAGCGCCGGCTCCGGCGAGCTTGTTTTGGGCAAGCTTCTTTTCGGCAAGCTTCTTTTCGGCAATCCTGTTTTCGGCAATCTTCTTTTCGCCAATCCTTTTTCCGGTGATCTTCTCTTCGGTAATCTTCGCTCCAGCGATCTTTTTTCTGGCAATCTTGTCTGGAGAAATTATTTCTGCGCCTGACTCTTCTGGGCCAGTCACTCGTACGTAGTGATCACCTTGCAACTCAATCATCAATGGCTGCGCTGGCGGTGGAAAACGATTCGGCTCAGGAGTGGACGCCGAACCGGGCTGCACCATGACGACAGGAGGTTGTGACGAAACGGGATAGCCTGTGCTGGAGAGATAGTCAGAAAAAAAGGGGTCCGACAAGGCGAGCGGATAAAAGAAATTCCCATTTCTGAAATGCGAGGTGGTGTGCGCCCCTGGGTTCCTTCGGGCAGAAAAATGTGGGGAGAACGAGGCGGACCTTTGCGCGGACACGGCCTGCGCGGACACGGCCTGCGCATTCATACAGGGAGTGATTAAGGCAAGCAGCGGAATTAAAAGCATCCGGCGCATTTAGTTCGCCTGAGCGGAGGCGGGGAGTTGGAAAGTGATGCCCCGATCGTCGTTTTGTTTGCGCGTGGCGTCGAGATCGAGGTCGGCGAGGGCAATCCTGCGTGTGTGGCCGGGCGTTAGATCGAAGAGGGTCACGCCGATGATGGCATAGTTGCGAAGTTCAAGCTTGCGGCCGTCTTTAAAAATGAGCAGGGTTGGTTCCTGCGGAGGATCGGGATCGGCAAAAGCGTTACTCTGATCGGCGGGCTGCATGGCGTGCGGCTTGTAAGTATCCTGCACCGGCGGAATGTACGAAGAGGCGCCATGTCCCCGGCGATCGAGGAGGGTGGGGCCGCCCTGGTACTCAGGATCGCCATCCGGATCGTCGGCATTGGCGTCATCGGTTGCGCCGAGGTCAATCGCGTAGGGGACAGCGTAGACCAAGGCTGGCGCGTACTCCACGTAATTGTGCCGGTGGTGATGGCCGTGGAAGGTGCGAGGCGCGTTTGGGGTTGAGAATGTGACGCGAGAGTTGGGAGCGTAGCCGCGCGGGCCAAGGGAAGTCACGCTGGGGGGAGTGCCGTTCACGGAATGTCCACCGAATCCTGGAGAGGTGACCGAAGCGGGAGCGCCGTTAATTTGCGCGTGGGCGGTTGAGATCAGAATCAGGGCGAGCAGGCTGGAGAGCGCTAGCGAGGCCGGAGTGGAATGCCGCACTTGTTTATGATACTCCAAGTGCTGGTCGTTGGTTGTCCGTCGTCGGTCGTTCGTCGTTGGTCGTTGGCCCGTCCGTTGTCCGTCGTCGGTCGTCCGTCGTCGGTCATCAGGCGTCGGACGTTGATGCATTTGGCTTCGCTCCGCGTTTGTTTAGGGGGAGATCCCTCCCTCCGCCTGAAGAACGGCTACGCTCGGGATGACTCAGTTCCGAGTAGTGAGAAGCGAGTGATGACTTAGTTCTGATAAGTGGTCAGCGACTATAATTCCGCGGAGCTATGAAGTCGGCTATTCGATTTGCGATGTTGGCGTTGGTGCTGGTGATTGTGGCTATGGTGTCGGCGCTGACTGCGATGCGCTTCGCCATTCATGGACAGGAAGTGGCGGTGCCTCCGATGGTGGGGCTCACTCCTGTGGAAGCGGAGCGGGCCGTGGCTGGGCTGGGTTTGCAGATTTCGATTGAGCGTCAGTACTACAGCCCCACAATTGCCGAAGGCAGGATCATGTCGCAACTGCCGTTGCCGGGAACGAAGGTGCGGCACGGGTGGCAGGTGCGAGTGGCCCAGAGCCTGGGGCCGACGCGTGTAACGATTCCGGACGTCACCGGCGAAAGTGAACAAGCGGCGGAATTGAATATAAGACGCCGCGGGCTGGATGTCGCGTCGATGGCGGAAGTGGAGGCGGCAGGAATTCCTGCGGATCAGGTGCTGGCGCAAAGTCCGAGTGCGAATGCTGCGCAGGTGGTGGCACCAAAGATCAGTCTGCTGGTGACTG
>QIAK01000585.1:4101-4468 GCA_003225515.1 Acidobacteriota bacterium
GGGAAATGTGAACGTGGCCGCACCTCCTACTCCGGCAACGGGAGATACGACGAATCCGGCAGTTCCACCTTCAGCACCCACTCAGGCGACCGCGCCAGCGCAACCGTCGCCTGCGAGCATGATTTTTTCGCAGACGCCGGGAGCGGGGCAAAAGGTGTTTGCTGGGACTGCGGTTAACTTTGAAGTACGGTAAGAAACTTTGCCAGGGATTCGCACGGATCTGCACGGATCTGAATCTTAGCTGCTCTTAAATCGCTTCTTAAATTAATCTCTTCTTAAATTCTCTCGAATATTGCGGCAAAGAAACCGTCACAGGGATGCACGCCGGGCAGCGTGCGGAGATAGGGGCCGCTCGTGAGTGAAGCTG
>QIAK01000013.1 GCA_003225515.1 Acidobacteriota bacterium
CATCGGCAATCGCGGGCGCGGGACGATTCTTCCAGGCGCGGACAACCAGCACCACGATTCCGAGACCCATGAACAGCGCGACGAAGGGCACGATCCAGGCGGTGCGATCGAAGCCGGTGGTCGTTGGTGCGGCTAGGACGGTGGGGCCGTATTTCTGGACGAAGGATTGCTCGACGAGGCTGTCACTGTCGCCGCGGTTGACGGCGGTCATCAGTTCGTTGCGCATGCCGTCGGAGTCGGGGCAGCCGACGTGATTGCATTCCAGAAGAATCTGGCCGCAGCTGCAGATGCACATCATCTGATGGCCGAGTTCGTTGAAGCGTGTAGCGGGGTCGCCGGCGCCGGCGAAGGCGATGACGGCGAGAGCGAGCACGGCGCAGTGCAGGATGCGGCGGAACATTGGGTTGGATACTGTCATCATTTGTTGTTCCGGTTTCGCGAGTTCGTGGAAGTGCGTCGTCCCCACAGGACTTGGTTCTTTTCCGCCTGGCTCACCCACGGCTTGCGCCGGTGGGCTGTATTCTCTCGCCGCTTCGAGCTGAAACAGCGGCGGTTGCGATAGCGGCAGCGGTAAGGTGCATTTCGGTCCGAGCTTCGACACTCTAGTCTCCTGTCACGGCTGGGACGGCATGTTGGTCTACCAATCTTGTTCCCGGGATGCGGACTGGCGCGGGGGCGTTGGGAATCAGGGCCAGCGCGGTGCCGCCGAGAATGATCCACACGCCGAGCCATATCCACATGACTAGCGGGTTCAAGTGCGCTTTCAGAATCGGTCGCCCTGTGTCCTGGTTCAATCCCTCGTAGACAAGATAAAGATCTTCATTCAAAGTCGAGCGGATGTAGGGCATGGTCGAGGTCTGGCGACTGGCCTTGTACAGGCGGCGCTCGGGCGTGAGAGTGTCGATCTGCTTGCCGCCTTTGAAGACGTCGAGGACGGCCCATTCGGCGGCGTAGTTGGGGAACTCCTCATCCGTATACGAGCGGCAGACCAGAGTGTAGCTGCCGATCGTCATCTTGTCGCCGTAAGCCATTTCCTGTTCTTTGTCCTGATTGAAGGCGGAGCCGGCGAATCCGATGATGACGACGACCACGCCGAAGTGGACGATGTAGCCGCCATAGCGGCGCGTGTTGCGGTGCGTGAGTTGCACCAACGACGCGAACATGCCCTGGCCGCTGTGGGCGGCGATCACTTTACCGCCGCGATAGTACTCGCTTGCAATCGTGAGTGTGACCAGGATCGCGAGGCCGATGGCCATCAGAGAATAGAAATACGAAACGTCTTGCCAGGGACGCATGCCGAAGGGCGCTCCCCAACTGGGAGGCGTGATCATGAGAAAGGCCATCACTGCGGCGGCGCCGAACGTGGGCCAGGCAAAATTGCGTTTGAGGCTTTCGAAGGAAGTTTTGCGCCAGGCGAGAAGCGGGCCGACGGCGGTGAGGATCAGGAGCAGCAGCGCGACAGGAATGGCGACGCGGTTATAGAACGGAGCGCCCACGGTGACTTTGTTGCCCTGCACCAGTTCCGAAATTTTAGGAAACCACGTACCCCACAAAACCGTGAAACAGAGCAGGACAAAGAGCAGATTATTGAATAGGAAACTCGATTCGCGGGAGATGAGTGATTCAAGTTTGTGTTCGCTCTTCAGGTGATCTTTATTTTTGATGTAGAAGAGAACGAAAACGATGAAGAGGATGGCCAGGAACCAGGCGAACCAGGTGCCGATCGATGACTGGGCGAAGGCGTGGACCGAACTGATGATGCCGCTGCGGGTGAGGAATGTGCCGAGGATTGAAAGCCAGAACGAGCCGAAGACCAGCCACATGTTCCAGGTTTTCAGCATGCCGCGTTTTTCCTGCATCATGACGGAGTGCAGAAAAGCAGTGCCGAAAAGCCAGGGCATGAGCGAGGCGTTTTCAACGGGGTCCCATCCCCAGTAGCCGCCCCAGCCGAGAACGGCGTAAGCCCAGTGAGCGCCGAGGAAGATGCCGCAGGTGAGCAATCCCCAGGTGACCATGGTCCAGCGGCGGGTGATGTGAATCCATTTGTCGCCGGGATATTTCATGATCAGAGCGGCCAGAGCGAAGGCGAAAGGGACGGTGGTTCCCACGTAGCCGAGATAAAGCATGGGCGGGTGGATGACCATCTCGGGATATTGGAGAAGGGGATTGAGGCCGCTGCCATCGGCGCGGAGGGGACCTTCGAGCAGGCCGAAGGGGTTGGCGGCGAAATTTACCAATGACAAGAAGAAAATTTGAACGCCGGCAAGAATGACAGAAGCGTAGGCGAACAGGCGGGGATCAGTTTTGTAGCGCAGGCGCAGGACGAAGGCGTATCCGGACAGCAGCAGCGCCCAGAACAATACGGAGCCTTCCTGACCAGACCACAAGGTTGCGAACTTATAAGGGCCGGGAAGATCGCGATTGCTGTGATGGAAAACGTAGGCGATGGTGAAATCGTCGCGGAAGGCGGCGACTACCAGGGCGATAGCGGCGAGAAGAACTCCGCTGAAGACGACAATGCCGGCGCGACGAGCCGTCTCGCCAAGACGCTCCCATTGAGGGTCGCCTGGAAAGAAGAGGGCGACCAGGCCTACGCCGAACGAATAAATGCTCAGCGACAATGCGAGGAGCAAGGCAAAACTACCGATTTGCGCCATGTTGGGAGATCCCCAAGTATTTTTTCAGAAACCGGCGATCGAGGCAACCGGAACAGAGAGCGCACACTCGTAAACGTTTCCGAGAGGAGAGCGGCGGCCGGGGCTCGGCCGCCAGGCAATTTTAGATAGCGGGCTCTATGCGCTCTGCTGGTGGTAGCGCTGGCGGATCTCGCGCTCCGCCGCCAGCCAGTCTTCAGCTTCGTGGCCTGGTTCAAATCCGCGCCGTTCGGAAAGCAAATAGGCGAAGCGGCGAATTTCGTCTTCCAAATTAATGGGCACAAGATTAGCTCGCTCGGTCCTAACGATCTCCGGCTTGCGGGCGGCTTTCCGTGCTTCGGTCTTCTTTGCTGCGGCCGTTTTTGCCTCGGTCGCGGTCACAGCCGTGAATGCTTCGGTCGAGGCGAAGCTTGTCTCGGGCGTGGACTCGTACTTCGAATCCTGGGGCACGGGAATAGTGGGGGCTGGGACTGATTGGTTCAGGCCGTTCGTTTTCTTGGGAAGTTTTGGTTTAGCCATAATCGAATACTCCTTGCATCCTCCTAAATTTAGGAATTGTTGGATTTGTTGATGGATGAACATACACGTTGCCCCTGCGAGCGGGTTGGTTATGTTGTTGCGGGTTTGCGGAGTTACATTTAAATATACCGCTTACCCGCCTGTGGAAGGGAGCAAGTTGCACAAAAATTTGCGATAGTTCGCTGCGGAATTCCTGAGATGAAAACAGGAATGAGCGCGCGCGGGTCGGATGGACACGCGCCGAAATGCTGTGAGGCTTTGTTATAATTTAGGCTCATTCCGAGGCGCTATCGTCTAGGGGTTAGGACGGAAGATTCTCAATCTTCAAACACGGGTTCGATTCCCGTTAGCGCTACCAAACCTTCCTAAGCTACTGAATCCAGCCGTCGAATTTCTTGATGCCTTTGCGCACAAGCTCGCGGCGTATATCAAACTTTTCTACGCTTTTGTTCCTCGAAACTTCCTATCCAGCTATCCAGGCGTTTGGCCAACCTTTTCTTTGTTTTGAGGCAGACGAGCTCCCCGCAAATCGCATCTCTACTTCGGCACCCATTTTGGCACTGCTGAAAATAGAGGACGGAAAGGAATTATTTATGACGGCGGCTGATGTTCTTATTGAGGTTCTGATTGATTGGGGAGTGGAGGTAATTTTTGGCCTGCCCGGTGACGGAATCAACGGAGTGATGGAATCCCTGCGCACGCGCCAGGATAAGATTCGATTTGTTCAGGTTCGACACGAAGAGGCCGCTGCCTTTATGGCGTGTGGCTACGCAAAGTTTACCGGCAAGCTGGGAGTGTGCCTGGCTACTTCAGGCCCGGGCGGCATTCATCTTTTAAACGGACTGTACGATGCCAAACTGGACAACCAGCCGGTACTCGCGATCACCGGACTGCAATTCCATGATCTGATCGGGACCTATACCCAGCAGGATGTGGCGCTCGATAAGCTCTTCATGGATGTCGCAGTTTTCAATGAACGGATCATGGGGCCCACGCATGTGGAAAACATTGCTCATCTGGCCTGCCGGACCGCGCTCGCCTACCACGGAGTCTCGCACATCACTTTTCCGGTTGATCTTCAAGAGAAAGAAGTCAAGAAGCGGGAGAGTTCCAAGCGGAATATTGCGCATCACACCTCCGACGTGTATGCGCGCAGCGCGCGCTTGCCCGATCGCGGCGATCTGGCGAAAGCTGCCGAAATTCTGAATCGCGGTAAAAAGGTCGCCATCCTGGCGGGCCGCGGTGCGCTGAACGCGACGGATGAACTGGAACAAACAGCGGAACTCCTTGCTGGCCCCATCATTAAGCCATTACTCGGCAAGGCGGCGGTGCCCGACGACAGTCCGTACACCACCGGCGGCATTGGCCTGCTCGGCACTAAGCCTTCTCAAGAGGCGATGGAAGATTGCGACACGCTTCTGATGGTGGGCACATCTTTTCCTTACATTGAATTCATGCCGAAACCGGGCCAGGCGGCAGGCATTCAAATCGAGCTTGATCCAAAACGTATTGGCCTGCGTTATCCCGTCGAAGTTGGACTGGTAGGCGACAGCCGCAACACCCTGCGAGAGCTGATTCCACTTCTGAAGCGCAAGCAAGACAGATCGTTCCTGGAGACAGCACAAGCCGGAATGAAAGATTGGTGGGAAGTGATGGAGAAGCAGGCTACGTGGCGCGAGAAACCCATGAAGCCGCAAGTCGTCGCCTGGGAACTCGGCAATCGCCTGAGGAATGACGCCATCGTGAGCTGCGATAGCGGAACCATCGCAACCTGGTGGGCCCGGCACATTCTCGCCCGCCGTGGTCAGATGCATACTCTTTCGGGCAACCTTGCGACCATGGCTCCGGGTTTGCCATATACGATCGCGGCGCAGGTCGCGTTTCCCCAACGCCAGTGTGTGGCGTTCGTTGGCGATGGTGGATTCTCAATGCTGATGGCCGAATTTGTGACCGCGGTCAAGTACAAGCTGCCGATCAAGGTTGTGGTCATCAAGAACAACACGCTTGGACAAATCAAATGGGAGCAGATGGTTTTCCTGGGGAATCCGGAGTATGGCGTTGAGCTGCAGCCTATCGATTTCGCGGCTTTCGCCCATGCCTGCGGAGGAGTAGGTTTCAGCGTGGACGATCCCGGCGAATGTGGTCATACCTTGGATCAATTTCTGAATGCGCCCGGTCCTGCACTGCTGGAAGCACTGGTAGACCCGTTCGAGCCGCCGATGCCGGCGAAGGTGGAAGTGGAACAGGCGCTTCACTTTGCAGAGTCGCTTGCTCGCGGCGAGCCGAACCGCAAAAAAATCGCACTGACTACTTTGTCGGATCAGGTCCGCGAGATGATCTAGGAGTCGGCGGGCTGCGATTCGATATTTGGGGGCTTGGAAACGCGTGTTCGCACGGCTCCGCGCAGTCATTCGCTTCGAAAGGGGATAGCTCCGCGAGCGGTTCGAGGGTATCCATCGGATAAAATACGGCTATTCGACGCACGCCGCGTGCGGTTGCGCACGACCGCTAATCCTATGCCTGACGAAGCAATTCAGAAACTGATGAATGAAGAGGATCAGCCGCTGAGTCCACGATCGCATTGCAGGCATCGAATTTTCTTGCTCTCTCCGGCAAACCTTGCGGGCATTCGCGCCGGATACGTGATCGGCACAACGCCCAAGTCCGAGCTCGCGATCAGACTGCGGCGAGAGGGCGTTACGCTCGGAGAATTGTTCAGCTTTGTCAGCGGTTTGTACTTCCGGGGCAAACTGGCCTATGCAGCAGCTTTTTCCACTCCGCCGCCCGAAGTGTCAGGTTCATTTGTGATCACCGCGAGCGGAGGCTTGCTGCCTCCGGAAACGGTTGTGACCCTCGACCAGCTGCGCGGGTTCGCAGGGACTGACATTTGTGCCGATGACCCGCGATATCGCGCTCCTCTCGATCGCGATTGCCGCGTTCTATCAGAGCGTTTGATGGGGTCGTGTGAAGTTGTCCTTCTGGGAAGCATTGCCACGCCAAAGTATGTGAAGCCCCTGCTTCAGATTTTTGGTGATCGTTTGCTCTTCCCGGCCGAATTTGTTGGCCGTGGCGATATGAGCCGGGGCGGGCTTATGCTGCGCTGCGCTGAAGCGAGAAATGAATTGACGTATGTGCCACTTCTCAACGCGACGCGAAGCGGCCCGAGGCCTGCGAAGCTTGTGCCGGTTCAGCGGAGCAACGCTGCCGCGTTAGAGCGGTGAAGGCGCGTGCCAAATTAAGCAGCTTCGCGTTTTGATTCCACCGGAAAGCCTGCGTTCAACCATGCCTGAAATCCGCCTTGGAGTGCCCACACATCGCGATAGCCGCGTTCCCGAAGTTTTTGCGCCAAACTGGCGCTTGAGCCTTCGTTCGGTCAGGTGCAGTAGGTCACGACCGGTCTTGCTTTCGGAATTCGCCCCAGGTTTTCTTCCCAGTTATCCATTGGTATCCGGATAGCCTCCGGCAGAATCGTGTCCGATTGCTTCCACGCGTCGGGATTGCGAACATCAATAATCGTGAAGTCTTCTCCAGAGTCCATTCGCTTCTTGAGTTCTTTGGCCGTGATTCTCGGAGCATCAGTCATAAAAGAATCTCTTTTCTGCGCCCGCGAATTACATTTTTTGCAGTTCCGGGCATCGACGCCGGACATATTCCGCGGCAGGCGGACTCCGGCGCGCTTCAGTTCATAGCTCCTCTTGGATGTAGGGCCAAACCGGCGAGTTTACTTTCTTTTATGGACTACCCGTCATCAAGCGAACGCGACTGCAATGATATCGATGGAGTTAAGCCTGGCTGTCGGCCTGAACTTCGTTGCGATCAATGTTCCGATCAGCCGGAGCTGAGCCTTACCTAGAAGGCCCAGCGCAGCGAGAACTGAATCAGCCGTGGCGTGCCGGTTGAGTTCACGATTTTCCCGAACGACGATCCCGCCTCGATGTCGAGCACCGCCGGATTCGCAAAGGTCGGATGGTTCCAAATGTTGAAGAAATCCGCCGTGAAGCGCACGTCCTGATGTTCACCGACTTTGAAGTGCTTGATGAGGGATGCGTCCCAGTTCTGCTCGAACGGCCCCCGGTAATTGTTGCGGCCGAGGTCGCCGAATCCCGTGGTGCAGTAGTTCGGGTTGTTGACCGGATCGCAGAGAGTGGGATAGAGCAGTGGGGCCGGGGTGAACGCCGCCGCATTTAAATATCCATTGGCCACGCGCTGCTGAATGCTGCCACTGGTTAAACCGCTGGCAATGCTTGCGCCCGGAGCCAGGCTGGCGCCCAGCAATGGGGTGCTGCCCTGGCCTAGAAATGCCGTGCCTGCTCCTGAGTCAAAGATGGAGAATGGCGTCCCCGATTGGAAGATAGTTACGCCGCTTAATCCCCATCCTCCGAGCGCTGTATGCGCAAGACCTTTCGAGTGCGCGAAGAATGGCAGTTCGTATACGTAAGTGACCGATAGACGATGACGCCGGTCGAAATCCGACAGACCTCGCGAGGCGTTGATGTTGCTCTGGTCGTTGTAAGCCGTGTTGAATGCCGTATTCCCGCTCGAAGTCGCGTCAATGTTCTTCGAGAACGTATAGGCACTCTGTAAATAACTCTGTCCCCAGCGGCGCGATACCGTTGCCTGCAGCGAGTGGTAGATGGAGTAGGCGTCGTTCGCAAAAAGCTGGTAGCCGCTGTAGCCATTCAGTCCGGGAGCGGGCGTGCGGGCGATGGCATTGGAGAATGTGTTGTCGGCGATCTGATACGTGTTGTTGCTGGTATCGGTAA
>QIAK01000586.1 GCA_003225515.1 Acidobacteriota bacterium
CATTTGGTTGTGGTTGAGCACCGGAACCAATCGTTCCGGCGGTCCGCCGCGCAAATAGTCGAAGTAGATCTGCGGGATCAACCCGGAGAGAAGGTCGGCTCCCCGGTCCCAGCCCAATACATGACGTTCAAGCTCTGAAAGCCGCACCGATCCAAGTCGCAGTCGCCATAGATTTCGTGCGGGGTGAAGGAAATCGAGATGGGCTTGTGGGGTCGGCACAGAAATCTTCCGGCTCATGCGATAGCGGGTTTCTAGCAGCGGCCAATCGAATGACTTGCCGTTGAAAGTGACCAGTATTGGCCGTTCCGCGATCCGCTCTCGCAAGGCGAACAGTAAAGAGCGTTCCTCGCTCTGCTCGCGCAGGAAGAACTGCTCGATTTCCAGCCCGCCGCCTTCCCACCACGCGATGCCAACGAGAAATGCATAGGTGCCACTGCCGCCGGCAAGGCCGGTCGTTTCAGTATCGAGAAAGAGCCACTGCTCGGGATCACCCATTTCATCGGTTGCCTCGGGCAAGAGCAGCCTCAAGGCGCGAAGATCAGGCGAGTATCGCGGCGGCTGAGCACACCAGCAGCGCACGGAAAGATATTCTCCGTATTGATTCGTCTTCGGAGTGGCTCCCAGAGCCTCGGACAACCGGGCCGGATCACAAGGGATCGTTTTCGGGCGGAAGGGTAAATCGCCGGTATCGTTCAGCCAAGAACCTTCGCAGCCGGGCGCCGAAGCGTCCGCTGCGGAGGAGCGCCGAAGGGCCTTTAGCCCGTGAACTCGCTCAAGGCTGACGTATCGCACGCTCATGCCGTTTCTGCCGTTCTTGTGGACTCGAACTTGGCGCCTCGACACACCCGCCCAAGAATCTCAAGCGCGACTTCTTTCGTTCTCTCGCTACGGTCCGCAGTCGGCCCGACGCAGGAAGGGCATCCGTTTTCGCACGGGCACGCGTTGATCAGTTCGAGCGTACGGTTTAACAGCGTGTCGCAAGCGCGGTACAGCGGCTCGCTGATTCCGATCCCGCCGGGATACGCGTCGTAGATGTAAAGATTGGGCTCGAAGAATGCTCCGGCCTGGGGCGGGTTTGCCGGTGCTGCGAAATCTTCCCAGTTGATCTCGCTTGCCGCACCAGGCGCGCGTTCACCGACAGCACTGCCAAGGTCCCGGCGATCGCACATCATCAGCAGCGTTGCCATTGAGCCGAGCGCGTAGAGCAGACCGAAGATTCCGCTCTGCCGCTCCGAAAGACTGAATGGCAATTCTGCAAGCAGGCTGTGTCCGAGGGTTAGCCAGAACGAGGTCGTGTGCATCTCGTTCTCCGGCAGTTCAAGCTTGCCAGAGCCGACGTTCTCGTTCGTGAAGAACTTGATCTTCTTGAAACCAACGACTTGCGATCGCACAAGCACATCCCCATGCACGCGTGCTGCTGGCCCGGCGATCGTATCTTCCTCAGCGACCTCTAGCACACGAACCTGCGTGTAACGGATGGCATCGGTGTAGTAATCCACGTTGACTGGCTTCACATAAGCTTTCCGCTTGTCGAAATCTAAATGCTGGACATGGTGTTGCTGGCCTTGATGGAGGTAGATTGCCTTCGGATGAACTGTGGTCAGCGCCGAGGAGAAATCGACTTCGCCGATTACTTCCGGCTTGCCCCTGTCTTCTCCGGTCGTATCGATGATGACGAAGTTGTCGGACGTGACCGAACGCAAACTGATCGTGTCCGCTGGATAGGCTTCGTCGATCCAGTGCCAGTCTCCGCCGCTCTGATGCAGGAATCCGGCTTCTCCAAGCTGCTCGCAAAGTCCCGGCAGATTGACGTTACCGAACCGCTCATCTGGAGAAATGGGTAGCTCGAATGCCGCGCACTTCAAGTGATTGACGAGAATCTCCAGATTGTCGGGCTGGATATGCGCGTGCTCAGGCGAGCTTCCGAAAAAGTAGTCGGGATGCTGCACGATGAATTGATCCAGCGGAGCTGACGAAGCAACGAACACAGCGCACGAACTTCCCGTGCGTCGGCCTGCTCGACCCGCCCTCTGCCAAGTGGAAGCAATCGATCCCGGATACCCGGCCATCACGCAAGCATCAAGCGAACCAACATCGATTCCAAGTTCGAGTGCGTTTGTAGCTACCACTCCCAGAATGCGGCCGTCGCGCAAACCGCGTTCAATCTCCCGTCGCTCTCCCGGCAGATAACCGCCACGGTATCCGCGAATCGGTTCTGGTTGGCCGGGCTTGGGAGGATTCGCTTGCTTCAAGTATGTGAGCAGAACCTCCGTCTGTAGGCGGCTGT
>QIAK01000014.1 GCA_003225515.1 Acidobacteriota bacterium
CTCCCGAGGTCGCCATGCGATCGGCGAACTGGGGACGCACGCCGGTGGCTCGGAAGACGCCGCGAACTTTTCCACCCTCATCAACGCCGGTGCGATCGAAGCTGAAAATGTCCTGCATGCCGATGCGGTCCTCGTCCATGCCTGTAATCTCGGTCACCGTAATCACCTTGCGGGTGCCGTCGGAGAGGCGCGCGATCTGCACTACGGCATGCACTGCGGACGCGATCTGGTGACGCACCGCACGCTCCGGAATATTGAGGTTCGCCATCGAGACCATATTTTCGACGCGAGCCATGGCATCCCGTGGCGAATTGGCGTGGACGGTAGTGAGCGACCCTTCATGGCCCGTGTTCATGGCCTGCAACATGTCGAAGGCCTCTTCGCCACGCACCTCGCCAACCACGATGCGGTCGGGACGCATACGCAAACTATTGATGACGAGCTGCCGTTGCCGCACTGCGCCCTTGCCTTCGATGTTCGGCGGGCGTGTTTCCAGGCGTACGACGTGCTCCTGCTTAAGTTGCAATTCGGCGGCGTCTTCAATGGTGACGATGCGATCGGAGTTGGGAATGTATCCCGACAAAACATTCAGCAGCGTTGTTTTGCCGGCGCCCGTTCCTCCGGAGACCAGAATGTTAAGCCTGCCTTTGACCATGGTCGAAAGCAGTTCCAGCATGGACTCGGTGAGAGTCAGGTTCTCGATCATCTGGCGCGCGGTAACCGGCTCGCGTCCAAAACGCCGGATGGACAGGCAGGGCCCGTCAATCGCCAGCGGGGGAATAATTGCGTTCACGCGCGATCCGTCGGCCAGGCGGGCGTCGACCATGGGAGACGATTCATCGACTCTGCGTCCGATACGCGAGACGATGCGCTCAATGATCTGCATCAAATGCGAATCGTCTTTGAAAGATAAGGCGGTGCGTTCGAGCTTTCCGGAGCGCTCCACGTACACGCGATCGAAGCGGTTGACCAGAATATCGGAGACGGTGGGATCTTTGAGCAGAGGCTCCAGGGGACCCAGTCCGAAAATTTCGTCGAGAATTTCGCGCGACAGGCGTTCGCGTTCGGCAAAGCTGAGAGGGACGACTTCGCTGTTGACCGCGTTGCGAATTACTACCAGCACTTCGTCCCGTGCCGAATCACCGGACGACTTGCCGAGTTTTTCGAGATCGAGCCGATCGAGGATTTTGCGATGCAGGTCGGCTTTTACCTGCTGGTAATCGGTCCGCTCAAACGATTGCAGATTTGCCATTGGGGTCTAAATCGTGTCCCTGAATCTTAACCTAAACACTGACTTTGCGATCTTTGCGAGTGCTTCGCGCCCTTTGCGGTCAAAGCTTTTCACCGCTAAGTTCGCGAAGAAGAGCCGCAAAGATACCAGCATCTATATTCTGCATTGCTCAATTCAATCTGTGTGCTTACCAAAGTTCCTAGACTGACTTGAACAGCGACCATGCTGCCCGTTTCACATCCGCATCATTCCTCGTCAGTTCCTGCGCCAGTCCGGCAAAGCAGCGGGCCATCTCAGAATTGCGCTGGTCCATGACTGGAGTTCCGCGGTCGATGGCGCCGGAAACTGCGAAATACTGGTTGGGGATGCGCCATAGTAGTTTAGCGCCGACAGCGGTCTCGGCATCAGCTTCACTGAAGCCCGCCACTTTGCGAAAGCGATTCAAAACCAGGCGGACGCGTTCGCGGCTGCCGGTCTCTCCGAGATATTGCTGGACACGGGCCGCGCTCCACAGCGAGGCCACATCGCTGCAAGCAACCAGCAGAACGATCTCGGAAAGGCTGGCGATCAAACGAGTGGCGGCGTCGAAACGCGACGAAGCGTCGACCACGACATAACGGAAATGGGTCACCAGCATGTCGAAGAGCCGCACAAATTCCGCACTCGAAGGATCCACCGCCGCAGGCACATTGGTTCCGGCGAGCAACTGCAGGCCGCCGCTGTGCCGCGTCATGAAACTTTCAAGCAGGGAAGAGTCCATGCGGTGCAGATTGCGCGTGGCGTCGGTCACGGTGAAGACCGGCTTAAGATTCATGTGCAGGGCGGCATGGCCCAGAGGCGCCAGATCCACGAGCGCCGTCTGTCCATAGGAGGAGTGCAGGGCGAGCGCGAGATTGACCGCCACCGTGGTCGCGCCATTTCCGCCCTTGGCATTGATCACCGAAAAGATCTTGCCCCGAATTCCTTCCTGCCGACCGCGTCGTTGTGCGGTGGTGAGGCGCACAAATGCCTCCAGCAGGTCGGTGGTGTTGGTCGGGCGTTCAATGAATTCACGGGCTCCGGCGCGCATAGCGTTGACGATCACCTGCGGCTGATTCAGGTTGCCGATCGCAAAAATAGCGGTGTCGGGCATTTCCTGATGGAGTAGTTCGATGGCACGCAGCGCCGTCGGAGGATTATCGGCGGGAATGTCAACCAGGGTCACATCGGGATTGGCGGCCCGCACCCGCCGGGTGACGGGATCGGACGCGGCGACGGGTAAACTCGCGCAGCTATGGACCGTGCGGGCCACGCTGGTGCCATCGACAAGCACCTGCAGCACGGCGCGCTGCTCGCTGTCTGTGGCCACGACGACAACTGTTAATTCTGGCATCACACCCTGCGTCTTACGAAACTTAGCTATGAAACCCAGCCTACGAAAACCCAGCCTTACGAAAGCTAAACAGCCTACTTGCCCTTATCAAACTTGTCATTCTGCAGGTACGGCTTCGGAGTCTTAGGCGGAGCCGGCGCTTCGGTACTGGGCGAAATGCGCCGCACCGTGCACAACACCATCAGTTCCGAATTACTCTTCTGCAAACTCTTGCTGCGGAAAAAATTCCCGAGAATCGGAATGTCGCCAAGCCCGGGAATCTTGTTGTAAATGTCAGTGACCCGATTGTCCATGAGACCGGCGATTACGAAACTCTGCCCGTCCTGCAATTCAAATTCAGTTTCAGCTTTTCGCGTGCTCAAGGCGGGCACGGTGAATCCGGATAGCGTGAGAGCGTTGGCGAAGTCGAGTGTGCTCACTTCCGGAGCCACTTTCAAATGAATGTTTCCGTTGGGCATGATCACCGGAGTAAATTGCAGACGCACGCCGAATTCCTTGAACGAGATCGTCACGGCAGTGAAGCCTGCGCCAGGTTGCACAATGGGAAATGGGAACTGGCCGCCCGCGAGGAAGCTGGCCTCTTTGCCGTTGACCGCAATCAGATTGGGCTCGGCAAGAATTTGCAGCAGGCTCTTGTTCTCAAGAGCCTCAATCACGGCGCCGAAATTAATGTCGGGGCGGAAGAGGAAAAGATTCAGGACATTATTGATCGTGGTGTTGGTAGTCGTTGGCGTGCCGGTGCTCTGCGAGCCACCGGGAGTGAGGGTCTGCGGGCCAAAGCCGCCATATTGACCAGTCGTCACGCTGCCGATGGTGTTCGCCGCGCCCGTGGAGATGAAATTGATGCCCATTTGCGTGAGCGCGGTGCGGTCAACTTCCGCGAACTTTACCTGCAACAGAACTTCCTGAGCGCCGACCGGACCAAAGGTAAGCACGTTCACAACTTTCGGAGAGTAAGCGGTGGCCAACTCTCCGGCTCGCTTGGCGACGTCCTCGGTAGAAACGTGACCGGAGAGGACGATGGCGGCGCGCGAGGGCGTCACGGTAATTTGTTCATCGGGAAATACCCGGTGCTCTTCATCGGCGCAGGCGCTGACGTCCACATCCACGCGCAGATCGAAACTTCGCGAGCGCTCCAGTTCGTCCCAGATTAATAGCGATACTTCTCCGGGAGCTTTGCCATGCACCAAAATCTGTGTTGGCGTGATCACTTGCGGATAGGCGATAGCCGGGTCGGTGACGGAGATGCGCCGCAACTTCTCGGTCGTATTGATGAGCAGAGACTTGCCCACCATTACGCGTAGCGGCGCCGACCCCTGGGATTGCTGAGGAAGCGTGGTGCTCTGGGTACCCGAAGGTACGGGAGCCTGACCCGCCGTGTCGGGCTGCTGCATGACGTCTGAAAATGCGGGAATGGCAATGACCGCGAACAGCAGAGTCCCGAGCAAACATGCGCGAACATTCATTTTCAGAGTCCTCTCCCTGGGAGGAAACGAGCAAAGCATTTTATGGTTTGGAAGATCGAACTCATCCCACTTAATTCGTGCCGCAATTCTCCTCCGAGCACTTCACGATTTCTGGTTTCTTGTCGCCCTGATAGACCTCCACGGTGACGCCGGTGGGTGGAGGCGGAGGAGCGGGCTTCACAGATTTCGGCACCGTGTGACGAACGGCGACCGGAGTGGGTGCCGGAGCGGCGCCTCCCCGGAACAGGCCGCGCGAATTAGCGGACGGGACTTCGTCCTGTTTGGTGTCGAGGGGATTGCGGAGTGCGAGCTGAATGTGGCCTTGACTGCTAGCCAGGGTTAGCCTCTGCGCATCATCGGGTGATACGAGGAGGGTTATGACGGCGGTGGTCTGCGCCTCACCCGTGGAGGTTCGTTCCAGGGTATGGCCTGAGGCGAGGACTGCCACGTTCTGCAGAACAGTCGTGGTCTCCTGATCGCCGCCTGCTCCCGGTGTTCCCGTCAGCAGGACGTCGACGCGGGTCCCGGGTGTAACGAATCCAGCAACCGATACAATTTCATTGACTCGTACCGATACTGCACGCATGCCGGGAGGAATCAGGGAAGGGAGCCCGGACCCGGCATTTTCGCCGGCCAGCCGGTTGGGCAGGATGAACTCACCCCTCGCAATAGGCACGATGACGCCATGCCCTAAAACGTCGGCGCGCCTGCGCGGAGCGGTAGGCGGCAGATCGGAAGCGGGAATCCTGATGATCTTGATGTCGCGCTCTTCCACTCTGGCCCCAACCTGGAGATCGTTCGCCGCAACAATCACGTCGACCCCGGACTCGATCGAGCCACCCTTCGATTGCAGGTTCTTATAGACATACACACTGGCAAAGAAGCCGAGCGCGAGTGCCAGAGCCCCGATCATCAACAAACGTGTGCGGTTCATGCTACTCCCTTGTGGTCAAAATCTTTACCGAATCCGCTCTTACAGCAATCTCAGATCTGGTTCTTTTTCTACTGCAGAGAACTGGAAACGTTTGAAAAAACGATATTTGCATTGGAGCCGATCAGCCGTACCGTTCCCACGACAATCACCAGGATTACGGCCAACATGACCGCATATTCCGCGATGTCCTGCCCTTCCTGTTCGCACCAAAGCTTGCGTACAAGGTCCATGAAACCCCCTGATTGTTTCTTTCGTTACTCACGGATCGTGTGAAATGGTCTACCAGGCAGCGCTGGGACATACCCGTGACTCGGCCTAGCCCTACACTTTAACGGTAATAATACCTTTCTACTCGCCGATAGTGATAATTTTTTGCAGTAGGCGATCGATGGAAGCGCGGCGCGAGCAAGAGGGCTTAACAGTTTCGAGCGCATTTCCGCTTCCCCTGTGCTCGGGAAAGTAGCGCAGGATACAATCGCCGGGGCCTAAAGAACGACGATCCAGGAACGACAATCCAGGAACCTCAGAATTCCATTCCAATCCTATCGAACGATTATCCGACTCTTTCTGGTTTGCATGGTCGGCGCCCACGCGTTCTTTTTGTGGAGCGTGCGGGAGCGCATTGCCAAAGGGGATCCGGATTTCACGAGCTTTTATAGCGCCGGGGTGCTGCTCCGCGAAGGTCATGGCGACCAGCTCTACAACGGCTATGCGCAGCAGCAGGTGCAGCAACAGTTCGCAAACGATTCCGACATTCGGCGAGGACCTCTGCCGTACATTCACCCCGCCTACGAAGCGCTGCTCTTCGCTCCGCTGACGCTTCTGACATACCAGGCCGCATTCCTGGTCTGGGAAGGCTTAAACCTTGCGCTGCTGGTGGCGATCGCGGTCTTGTTGCGCCGCAGTTTGCCGTCGCTCCAGCCGGTTCCGGGGTGGGAGTGGGTGTTAGGCCTTCTGGCATTCTTTCCGGTGTTCGCCAATTTTCTGCAGGGGCAGGACGCGGTTTTGCTGCTGTTTGTTTTCGTGCTCTGTTTCCGTGCCCTCGAATCAAATTCCGAATTGATCGCAGGCTTATGGTTGGGGCTGGGAGTATTCCGCTTTCATCTTCTGATTCCGCTGGTCCTGATTCTGGCCCTGTGGAGACGCAGGAAGATGGTGGCTGGTTTTGCCGTAACTTCATCCGCGGCGGCGGTGGCGTCGCTTGCGATCGTGGGATGGCACGGAGCAATGCAGTATCCCGCGTATGTTTGGCACTGGGCATCAACCGCCGGTGTGGGAAATATGCCGGCATCGCTGATGCCAAATCTTCTTGGACTCGTGACCGGCTGGCCACTCCCACAAAACGCACGCTGGCCGCTGCAGTTGGGAGTGATCGCAGGATCGCTGGCTCTGCTGATTATGGTTGCGCGGCTGCGGAGTGCGGGCAACGAAAGCGGAATTTCACATCTGAGCTTTGCCTGCGCCGTGATTGCGGCGCTTCTTACCAGTTACAACACCGGCTCCTACGACTTGTGCCTCTTAGTGTTGCCGTTCGCGCTGATCGCCGACTATGCTCTGCAAATATTTCCCCAACTGCCTGAGGTCGGAAGGAAGATCCTGTTGCCATCTCTGCCGCTGCTGGTGAGCCCGCTCTGGTTTCTCCTGTGGCGGCGATGGGAGAGAATCAACCTGATGGCGATCTTCCTATTGTGGTGGATGTATGCGATTCGCCGCGAGATCGTGCGCATTACTGGAAACTTCGAAGGCACGAGCAGGCGGCTGAGCTGATATGCGACGAAACCTATACGCGCTGTGCGTCGCCGGTCTGCTCGCGGCGGCGATGTGGTTCTGGGTGCAAAAAATAGCCATTGCAGAGCAGCAGGCAGAGTCGGTTGCAACAGGCGTGCCTCGCGGAAATCTTTCCGACCTCTATCCGCGTTGGCTGGGCGCACGGGAATTGCTGTTGCATGGTCGGGACCCTTACAGCACAGACATTACTCGCGAGATTCAGAGCGGATACTACGGCCGCCCTCTCGAGCCGAGCCGTCCTGGCGATCCCAAAGATCAGCAGGGCTTCGCCTATCCCGTGTACGTCGTGTTCGTACTCGCTCCCACCATCGAATTGCCATTCTCTGTGGTGCAGAGAGGATTTCTCTGGCTGCTTGTTATTCTCACAGCTGCTTCCGTTCCCATGTGGCGCTGCGCTCTTGGGCTGCGTGCCTCGTTCACGAACGAACTGCTATGGATCGTGCTTGTGCTGGGTTGCTTCCCAGCAATTCAGGGCTTCAAGTTGCAGCAACTGACGCTGCTGGTTGCCGCTCTGATCGCAGCCTCCATGTGCTCCGTTGCGCGAGGCCGGCTTGTGCTGGCGGGCATCCTGCTGGCGTTGGCCAGCATAAAGCCGCATCTGGTTGCGATCCCAATGGCGTGGTTGTGCGTGTGGGCGCTGGGAAACTGGCGGGAGAGAAAGCGCCTGCTCTGGAGCCTTGCACTCAGCATGGTTGCGCTGGTGGTCGGAGGCGAATTCGTGCTTCCGGGCTGGATTCACAAGTTCCGCATCGCGGCTGCCGAATACTGGCTATATACCGGCGGAGGCAGGTCGATACTCGATGTGGAACTCACGCCATTCTGGGGGCGGCTGCTGTCCACTGTCCTCGTCGCCTTGCTGTTCTATTTCGTATGGACGCTGCGCCGGGCTCCGCAAGGAAGCGGCGAATTCTGTTGGATGATGGCGCTGGTCATGGCGACAACGCTTCTCGTGATCCCAATGATCGCGCCCTACAATCAACTTATTTTGCTGCCCGGGCTGATGATGATGGTCCGTATGATCCGGCCTCTTTGGAAGTCTGGTCGACTCGAGCGCTTCTTGGTGGCGATGACTGCAGGTTCTATCCTGTGGCCGTGGCTTGCCGCGGCGGGAATGGTGATCAGTCACTTCTTTCTGCCCGCTTCTGTCGTGCAGCGCCTCTGGGCACTCCCGCTCTATACCACTTTTGCGATTCCCATATTGGTGTTGACATCGCTGTTGGTCAGCGGAAAAATGATGGCAACGTTCTGGGGGAGCCCGCCCCGTACCTTGCGGGAGAGCGCACCGGCAGAGTAGTCTGGTTCAGCAGCGGAAATTGCTGCCAGAGCGCTTCCAATCGCCCGGAGAAGGCGATAGCGCGCTTCTTGATCAA